>NZ_CP016779.1:600000-900000 GCF_002288305.1 Candidatus Nanopelagicus abundans | reverse complement strand
AGTAGTGCAAATGTGGGTCCAGGTTTTGATTGCTTTGGGATTGCACTAGAGCTACGAGATCGCTACGCCGCTCAAGTATTAGATGATCCAACATTTGATGTTGATGTAACTGGTGAGGGCGCAGATGAAGTTAAGAAAGATGCTAAGAATTTAGTAATTAAAGCGATGATGCACGGCTTTGAACATATGGGAGGCAAACCAAAGGGAATAGCACTTCGTGCTTTAAATGTGATTCCACATGGTCGCGGTCTTGGTTCATCTGCTAGCGCAATTGTTGGCGGATTAACTCTTGCAAGATCCTTAGTTTTAACTGGTGAGCAATATATGAGTGATGAAGACTTAATCACACTAGCAACAGAACTTGAAGGACATCCAGATAATGTAGCTGCAGCATTTTATGGTGGTGCCACTATTGCTTGGCTTGAGAACTCAATTGATGCATCCGGTGCTACTAAAAGTATTGGTAAAGCAGTTAGTTTAAAGGTTGATGATCGAATTAAGGCTCTTTTGTTAGTGCCAGATAATCAATTAGCAACTGCTAAAGCTCGAAAATTATTACCAGAAACAATTTCGCATCAAGATGCAGTTTTAAACTCATCTCGCGCAGCCCTTCTAGTTCATGCATTAGCTCAGCGCCCTGATTTATTGTTTAATGCAACTGAGGATTTACTCCATCAAAGTTACCGCGCAAGTGCAATGCCTAAAACAATTGCGCTAATGCAGAAATTACGTGGTGCTGGTTTAGCTGCAGTTGTTTCTGGTGCTGGTCCATCAGTAATGGTTTTATACGCAAATAGTGAGGATGAGATTGATCAGATTCCATCCCTAGCCCCAGGTTTTACCGCTATGAAATTAGCCATAGCCAAAACTGGCGCCCAGTAGCCTATTTTCCATACCTATCTAGGTTGTGGTAGATTTATCCCTGTCGGAAAGTACGACAGATAAAACAGTAAAAAATCCCAAAAATTAAACTAATTTTTTATGGGGCTCCCGTATACGGGTAATAAAAATCAAAGAAAGAATGGCAATATATAAATGGCAGAAAAGAAAACCACCAATCGCGCAGATGCGGTTGAGTTAGTGGATATGGCGTTAGGTGACCTGAAGAAAGTAGCTGGTCAATTAGGTATTGAAGATGCATCCACTCTTAAGAAAGCAGAGTTAGTCCAATCTATCGCTGACCTGCAGGCCGCAAATCGTGAAGCCGCTAAAAATGAACGAGAGGCTCGTCGTATGGAACGACAAAATAATCGAAATAGTAGAAATAACAGTACTGAGGCCGATAGCAATGATTCTGGCCCAGATAACTCATCAAATAATTCCAGCAACAGCTATGGCGATGCTGAGCGCAGCGATAACAACCGCCGCTTTGGTAATCGCGATAACAACCGCAGAGATCGTGGACGAGATCGTGGACGAGATCGAAATCGTGACCGTGGTCAACGTGAAGAGCGCGAGATTGTAATTGGACCAGATGATGTGTTACTTCCAGTAGGTGGCTTACTTGATATTTTAGATAGCTTTGCGTTTATTAGAACTGGTGGATATTTACCATCACCTAATGATGTTTATGTTTCCTTGCAACAGGTTAGAAAATATGGCCTGCGTAAAGGTGATGTCATTACTGGATCTGTTCGCGAACCAAAAGAGGGTGAGCGCCGTGAGAAATTTAGTGCTTTAGTTAAAGTTGAAACAGTAAATGGTAATGAACCAGATACCACTAAAGAGCGCGTTGAATTCTCAAAATTAGTTCCGTTATATCCGCAAGACAGATTGCGGCTTGAAACAGAGCCAAACGTTCTAACCACAAGAATCATTGATTTGATTTCACCAATTGGTAAAGGACAACGTGGATTAATTGTTTCACCACCAAAGGCTGGAAAGACTATGGTTTTGCAAGCAATTGCTAACGCGATTACAACTAATAATCCAGAGTGTCACTTAATGGTTGTCTTAGTTGATGAGCGCCCTGAGGAAGTAACAGATATGCAAAGATCGGTAAAGGGTGAGGTAATTGCTTCAACTTTTGATCGACCAGCTGATGATCACACCACAGTTGCAGAACTTGCTATTGAGCGAGCAAAGAGATTAGTAGAGCTAGGTCATGATGTAGTTGTATTACTTGATTCAATTACTCGTTTAGGGCGTGCATATAACATCGCTGCTCCTGCTTCTGGTCGAATTCTTTCTGGCGGTGTTGATTCAGCAGCGCTATATCCACCAAAGAAGTTTTTTGGAGCTGCCCGTAATATTGAAAATGGCGGATCACTAACTATTTTGGCAACAGCATTAATTGATACTGGTTCAAAGATGGATGAAGTTATCTTTGAAGAGTTTAAAGGAACTGGAAATATGGAGCTTATTCTTAATCGCAAGTTTGCAGATAAGCGCATTTTCCCAGCCGTTGATGTTGTTGCATCAGGTACTCGTAAGGAAGAAATTCTTATGGGAACTGAAGAATTAAGTATTGTTTGGCGTCTGCGCCGTGTTCTACACGCACTAGAGCCACAACAAGCACTAGAACTATTACTTGAGAAGATGAAGGGAACTAAATCAAATGTTGAGTTCCTATTACAAATTCAAAAGACCACAACTGGTGGCGATAGCCCAACAGCAAATAGCTCTAGTAATAGAGAGAATGCTGACGCATAAATAGGCGTAAATTTTGCCCACCTGTAGATAAGAGTTATTCTTACACCCCTCTAGTACTTCACTAGTCCTACTGGTTCACAAGTTTTAAAAAACTTGATCCAGTAATAATCAAGGAGAAATATGAAGAAAGAGATTCATCCACAGTACGGTGAAACCAAAGTAACTTGTGGTTGCGGTGAAGTTTTTACTACCCGCAGTACCAAAGAAAATGGTTCAATATATGTTGAAGTTTGTTCATCATGTCACCCTTTCTATACCGGCAAGCAGAGAATTCTTGATACCGGTGGCCGTGTAGCTAAGTTCCAAGAGCGATTTGGAAAGGCTGACAAGAGCGGCACTAAGTAGTTTTCTTTAAGAGAGCGCACCTAAACATCGAAAGATGTGGTGCGCTCTCTTTTTTAATTTCTAATACATCATCACTTACGAAAGGAGGAAGAGATGGAAAGGTTCGCTAAAGTAAATGAATTATTAGCTGAGTATGAATCACTTGAAGCGCAGATGGCTGATCCATCTATTCACTCAGATCAAAATAAAGCACGATCACTTGGTAAAAGATATGCCCAACTTGGTCCAGTTATTGCCGGGTACCGTGCCTACAAAGCAGCCGAAGAAGATTTTATTGCTGGCAAAGAGCTTGCTGAAGCAGATCCAGCATTTGCCTCTGAAATTGCAGCATTAGAAAGTACGAAAGATGCAGCCGCCGCAACTTTAGAAGAATTATTACTACCTCGAGATCCAAATGATGATCGTGATGTAATTATGGAAATTAAAGCAGGTGCTGGTGGTGATGAATCAGCAATCTTTGCTGGTGATCTATTTCGAATGTATTCACGTTTTGCCGAAAAACAAGGTTGGAAAGTTGAAGTAATTGATACCACCCCAAGTGATATGGGTGGTTATAAAGATATGTCTATTGGTATTAAATCAAAAGGAACACCAAAACCTGGGCAAACTCCATATGCAAAACTTAAGTTTGAAGGTGGCGTGCACCGCGTGCAAAGAGTTCCAGAGACTGAATCGCAAGGAAGAATTCACACATCAGCGGCTGGTGTTTTAATTTTGCCAGAGGCTGAGGAGATTGACGTTGATATAAATATGAATGATCTTCGCATCGATGTTTATCGCTCATCAGGTCCTGGCGGACAAAGCGTTAACACAACAGACTCAGCAGTTCGAATTACCCATGAGCCAACTGGAATTGTGGTTTCTTGTCAGAATGAAAAGAGTCAGCTGCAAAATAAAGAATCAGCCCTACGTATTTTGCGCGCTCGCATACTAGCGGCTGCTCAAGAAGAGGCAGATCGTATTGCATCAGTTGAGCGAAAGAGTCAGGTAAGAACAGTAGATCGAAGTGAGCGAATTAGAACTTATAATTTTCCAGAAAATCGCCTAAGTGATCATCGAGTTAATTACAAAGCAAATAATTTAGATTCAGTAATGGATGGTGATCTAGAAGCGGTGATCCAATCATTAATTGATGCAGATCGAACCGCAAAATTAGCAGCAGGTAACTCTTGAAAGAACTGCTTAGAGCAGCGTTTTCGCAATTTGAAAAAAATCAAATTGCAGCAGTTGATGCTGAATTATTATTAGCTCATTTACTTGGAATCTCACGAAAACAAATTCATGCTCAAGATCTAGAGTTAGCAGATGGGGATAGAGAAAAATTAGCATCTGAATACTCTGATCTAATTAATCAGCGATTACTAGGACGGCCTGTGCAATATATAACTGGAAGCGCGGCATTTAGGTATTTAGATTTAGAAGTTGGTGAGGGAGTATTAATTCCTAGGCCAGAAAGTGAATTAATTGTTGATCGAGTTATTGGTTATTTAAATTCAGCAGATGATAAAGATTTAGCAAAAAGTGTGATTGACCTAGGTGCTGGAAGTGGGGCATTAAGTATTGCAATTTCAACAGAGGCGGCGCTTAAAGGATTAAAAGTGAGCATGGTGGCAGTTGAGAAATCTGCAGAGGCAGCTGCTTGGCTTAATAAAAATATTGCTAAATATGACCTACCAATAAGAGTTGTAATTGAAGATGTAGTAACTGCGCTACCAGATGTTAAAGCAGATCTTGTAGTAGCAAATCCCCCTTATATTCCTAATGATGAAAAGCTACCAATTGAGGTAGCAAATTATGAACCAGAAATTGCTCTCCGTGGTGGGCCAGTAGATGGAATGCAAATACCCAAGCTCTTTATAGATTCAGCAGCTAGGTTGTTAAAATCAGGCGGATTTTTTATTATAGAACATCATGAAATGCAATCTGATTTAGTAAAGAATGCGATGGCTGAAAGTTTTAACTCAATTCAAACCCACTCTGACTTAACCGGCAGAGACAGATTCACAAGTGCGCGGCGAAAGTAGGTAGATATGGCTGAGCGAGTTTTACTAGATAACCTTGAAGATTCTAAATTTAATGAAGCCGTTGATACTGCAGTCAGGTATATAAAATCTGGTGAGGTAATAATTGCTGCCGCTGAGCATGGATATGTCTATTTAGCCGATGCCTTTGATAAAGATGCAGTAAAAGCAATTCATATATTGCGCGGTGATCGAACTAATGTTGTGGCTCAGGTATTTATTGGCGATATTAAAGTGCTAACTGGAATTACTGCGAGGTTAACGCAAGAGCAGGATAATTTGCTTAAGGCATTTTGGCCTGGTTTATTATCAGTAACAATGAAATCGCAACTAGCTTTAAGTTGGGATTTAGGTGATGAGCGCAGATTAGGGAAGGTAAATGTCAGGCTTCCTAATCGCAAATTTCTAAATGCAATACTTTTAAAAACTGGGCCACTTGCTGCTGCATCTGTGGCATTAACTGGTGAGAGTGCAATATTAGATTTAACTCAGGTATCAATTTATGAAAGTGATATTGGAGTTATTTTTGACGAGGGTCAATTAGAATCTGGTCAATTATCTACTTGGATAGATCTATCTGAGAATGAGATCACAGTGATACGAGTAGGGGACATCTCGCTCGAGCAATTACGGTCAATAGTTCCTACCATTTCCACCCCTAACCTTTAGGATTGGCGCATGTCCCGCTTTGAGAAGTACTACGGCCCAAACTTTAGCGCCCTTGAAAAAGGGGATCCTGAGATCGCAGCAGTTGTAATTTCAGAGTTAACTCGCCAGCGTAATGATTTGCAATTAATTGCAAGTGAAAACTTCACGTCCCCATCAGTACTTGCTGCAATGGGATCAACGCTTTCAAATAAATATGCTGAAGGTTATCCAGGTAAAAGATATTACGGAGGTTGTGAAGAGGTTGATAAGGTTGAAGTAATTGGAATTGCTCGTGCTAAAGAATTATTTGATGCAGAGCATGCAAATTTACAACCACACTCAGGAGCTAGTGCAAATATTGCTGTCTACCAAGCTTTTACAAAACCAGGGGATACAGTGCTAGCAATGTCTTTGCCGCACGGTGGACACTTAACTCATGGTTCAAAAGTAAATTTTTCTGGCAAATGGTTTAACGTAGTTTCATACGGGGTTCGCCAAGATAATGAATTAATTGATTATGACCAACTACGGGATCTAGCAATCGAACATAAGCCAAAGATGATTTGCTCAGGTGCAACGGCTTATCCCAGCTTGGTTGATTTTGAAAAGGTTCGCAAAATATGTGATGAAGTTGGTGCAATTATGTGGGTCGATGCCGCCCACTTCATTGGTTTAGTAGCTGGTAAGGCAATTCCATCACCTGTGCCACACGCAGATGTTGTTTCATTTACCACTCACAAAGCATTACGCGGACCGCGAGGTGGCATGATTTTGTGTAAAGAAAAACATGCAGCAGCAATTGATAAAGCAATATTTCCCGGTATGCAAGGTGGGCCAATAATGAGTGCGGTAGCCGGTAAAGCAATTGCTTTAAAAGAGTGTGCAACAGTTGAGTATCAACATTATGCAAAAAAAGTAATTGAAAATTGCAAAGCACTAGCAAAAGATTTAGAAGCAGAGGGAATGCGAGCTGTTTCAGGTGGTACACAAACCCATCTAGCTCTAATTGATATTCGTTCAACTGGTGTTAACGGTAAAGTTGCTGATGAAAGATGCGGTTTATCTGGCCTATCATTAAATAAAAACTCAATTCCATATGACCCAGAAACACCAGCTGTTACCAGCGGTATTCGAGTTGGTACACCTGCAACTACTACTCAGGGAATGGGTATACCTGAGATGAAACAAATTGCTGGATTTATTGCTCGTGCGATTAAAGATGGAGCAGATGAAAACAAAGCAAAAGTGATTAGATCACAAGTTCATGAATTAACTAAGCAATTTCCAGTTTATCCAGAGCCTAAAAACTAAAAGTAATGCGCGAGTACTTAGTAACAGTCTTACTTGCCGCAATCATTACCTATTTAATTACCCCATTAGTTAGAGATTTAGCAATTAAATTTGGCGCTGTTACCGCAATTCGTGCCAGAGATGTTCATATTGCGCCAACTCCAAGATGGGGCGGCCTTGCAATGTGGCTAGCTATGGCGCTCACTCTAGTAATTGCTAATTATTTACCACTTGTACATAAATCATTTGGGCAGGATGCAACTGGTATCTTCTTAAGCGGTAGTTTTATTTTATTTCTAGGACTACTTGATGATCGCTTTGATCTAGATCCGATTACAAAATTTGCTGGTCAAGCACTAGCAGCTGGCATATTACTTATATACGGCGTGCAGATTCTTTGGCTTCCTATAAATGGAATTACTACCTTGCCAACTAATATTGGTCAGTTACTAACCGTGCTCTTTGTAATGGTAGTAATTAATGCGATTAACTTTATAGATGGTTTAGATGGTTTAGCTACTGGAATAGTAATGATCTGCGCAGCATCTTTCTTTGCCTTTTCCTATTTGTTAGCGGTCATAAATGGATTAAATCGCGCCGGAGCCCCATCACTAATTACTGCAGTTGTAATTGGTTTATGTCTTGGGTTTTTACCCCATAACTTTCATCCAGCACAGATCTTCATGGGAGATTCTGGGGCTATGTTTTTAGGATTACTTATTAGTGCATCTGCAATTACCTTAACTGGTCAAGTAGATGCTTCAGCGATAACTGAGGAAAATGGTGGAACTGCATTACTGCCTTTACTTCTACCTTTTACTGTTTTAGCTATTCCATTAATTGATTTTGTGATGGCTATTATAAGAAGAGTTAAAGCAGGCCGTTCACCTTTTACTGCAGATCGCGAGCATCTTCACCATCGAATTATGCGTATGGGTGTGAGTCAACAACGCACCACAGTTATTTTGTATCTATGGACAGCGATGTTTGCAATACCAACTGTTACTGCAGCTTTTGTGCCAATTCCGATTGCTCTATCCTGCGGTGTATTAATATTTTTAATTTCAATATTTGTAATTAAAAGCAATAAAAAGTTGATAACTAATGTCTGACACGCAAAGTAGTGATGTTGATCTTTGGAAAGGTGCTATTTTTCCTGCGCTAATAGTGGCGACACTTACCTGTATTAGTGTGGCCGTAATTAACGGAAAGTCTGGATTACTTGCTGGACTACTCGCATCATTTACAGTTATTATTTTCTTTAGTATTCATTTACTAGTTGCAAGAATTTCCCGTAATTTAGATCCGATGCTCACAATGGCGCTTGCAATGTTTTCCTACTTTGCAAAGGTGATATTCATGGGTGTTTTTTTGCTTTTAGTTACAAAATTTACCGATAGAAGCACAGTAGATAGAGCAAGTTTTGCGATCTGTGCGATATTGATTACGATGGCATGGTTATTTGGTGAGATTCGCAGCTTTATGAAGTTGCGTTTTCAAATGCCATTACCGAAAAAAGAGGGGGATAAGTAATGAGCCGTAAAAATTCAAATGATGATAATTTAAGTAACTCCCAAAATGAAGAGAATGCACTTTGGTCAATTGTTGGCTACCTACTATCAGGTCTTTTAATCTGGGGTGGGATCGGCTTCGGACTTGATAAATGGCTGGGAACTACCTACTTACTACTAGTCGGACTTCTACTAGGGGCTGGCTCCTCAATATATTTGGTATGGCTTCGATTTGGACGCGACTAAAATCACTAAAACCATGCCTAATCGGTATGGGCACAGTTTTAAACCCCCGAAGGATTTCGCGCTATTTGGTAATACCTAATAGGGTTTCGCCCGTAGCCAAACTCCCCTTTGGGCTTACAGATTTTCAGTTCAAAATTTGAAGTAACGATCATTTGGAGAGTTAAGTGGCAATGTTGCTAGCAGAAGATGGTGGTTTTAAGCCACCTTCTACCGCTGACTTTGAATTACCACCAGTATTCGGTGATAACCCATACACAACAAAACCAATATTTTTAGTCTTCTTATCAGTAATTTTAATCTCAGTATTTTTTATTGCTGCTTCACGAAAAGCATCGATAGTGCCAAGCAAATTACAGTTTGCAGGGGAGTCCATTTACAGTTTTGTTAGAAATGATCTGGCCAGAGATGTTATTGGCCATGAATTTATGCGCTTTGTTCCATATTTATTTACTCTCTTCACATTTATTTTAACCAATAATCTTTTTGGAATTATTCCGTTTCTACAATTTCCGGCGATGTCTAGAGTTAGCTTTCCGTATGTATTAGCACTATTTACTTTTGTAATTTTCCATTACGTAGCAATTAAACATAAGGGACTAATTGCCTATCTTAAAGAGATTATGTTTATGCCAGGAGTTCCTAAGCCGGTCTATATTCTGCTTACTCCAATTGAAGTTGCCACCTACTTTTTAGTTCGTCCACTAACTCTTTCACTTCGTTTATTCGCAAATATGTTTGCTGGTCACCTACTCCTATTAGTTTTCATTTTAGGCGGTGAACACCTATTACAGGGTGTAATTGGGCTCAAACTAGTCTCTCCATTTGCTTTTGCCTTTGGAATTGGACTTACTTTTTTTGAGTTTATGGTCCAATGCCTGCAAGCGTATATCTTTACCCTGTTGACCGCCCTCTATATTGCGGGTGCGTTAGCGGATGAGCACTAAAAGAAAAACAACAACCCAATAAAAAGAAAGAAGGAAAAGAAATGACAGGCACACTCAACCTGGTCGGTTATGGCCTATCTGCAATCGGACCTGCAATCGCAACTGGCATGATCTTCGCTGCTTACATCAGCGGTGTCGCACGCCAACCTGAGGCACGTTCTGTACTGCAGCCGATCGCATTCCTAGGCTTCGCACTTGCAGAAGCTCTAGCACTATTCGGTCTCGTACTAGCTTTCGTTCTCTAATTAAAGCAAGTAATAGATATGTCTAACGCTAATTTAATTAATTGGGCAGCCGAAGAAGGTGCTAACCCATTAGTTCCGCACACTGCGGAGTTAATAGTTGGCTTTATCGCATTTTCACTGCTCTTTTTAGTACTACGTTCTAAAGTTGTGCCGCTATTTGAAAAAGCATTTGCTGAACGCACTGAAGCAATTCAAGGCGGTATGGAAAAAGCAGAGCGTGCACAAGTAGAAGCAGAGCGTGCACTTGCGCAATACACAGCTCAATTAAATGAAGCACGTGGTGAAGCGCAAAAGATTCGCGAAGATGCAAGAGTGCAAGGGGCTGCAATTATTGAAGAATTGCGAAGTAAAGCAGCAGAGGAAGCAGCTCGAATTACTGCCGCAGCTACCGCAGCAATTCAATCAGAGCGTCAGCAAGCAATGACCGCACTTCGTAATGAAGTTGGCGCACTCGCTACTGAGTTAGCCGGAAAGATTGTCGGAGAAGCATTAGATGACCAGGTTCGTCAATCTCGAATTGTTGACCGCTTTATTACAGATCTGGAGAAGAGTAAGTAATCATGAAAATATTAGGGGGCGCAAGCAGAACTGCTGTTATAGCGCTGCGCAAATCATTAGCTGATACTTTAAACAATCAATCAGCTACTGAGAGTGCAACCTTTGCTTCAGATTTATTTACAATTTTGACGGTTCTAAGTTCATCAATTGGAATGCGTAGAGCACTTACAGATAATGCAAGAGATGCGGGCGCCAAAGCTGAGTTAATTTCTAATCTATTTGGCAAAAATATTTCATCCCCAGCCCAAGTATTACTTGCAACAGCTTCAGGGCTACGTTTTTCAAGCCCTGGTGAGTTAGCTGATGCTATTGAGCACTTAGCAGTTGAGGCAGAAAGCGCTGCTGCTGAAAAGAATAATGAATTAGAAAAACTTGAGAAGGAATTATTTGATTTTGCCAGGGTTCTAGTGGCAAATCCTGATTTCAGGCAAGCCCTTAATACCTCTGCAGATATTGATGCTAACAAGGTTGCACTACTTGAGTCAGTTGTTAAAGGTAAGTATGTGAGCTCAACTGTTAACTTACTTCGTAGAGTTATAACTCTACGTCGTGGCCGCAGTATCGATGCCACGCTAGCGGCTTATTCACATTATGTTTCAATTCGTAAAGACCGTTTAGTAGCTCATGTTAAAAGCGCAGTTAAATTAACTGATACGCAACAGAGCAAATTAGTTTCCGCACTTTCAAAGCAAATGGGCAAAGATGTGCATGTAAATATTGAGATCGACCCAAAGATTTTAGGCGGTATTTCTATCCGATACGCAGATGAAGTTATTGATGCCAGCATAGTTAATCGTTTAGCAGAAGCGGGCAGAGCGCTCGTAAGTTAGTTTTAACAGGTATGAAAGTATCTGTTATTTAAAGAGAGAAGAGAGAGAAGATGGCCGAAGTTAGTATCCGCCCCGAAGATATTCGGGATGCACTGGCAAAACATGTCGCTGCATATAAACCAGGCGCTGCAGTTAAAGATGAAATCGGTAGCGTAACTGAGGCAGGTGATGGCATCGCTCGTGTTGAAGGTCTGCCATCGACTATGACCAATGAGTTGTTAAAGTTTGAAAATGGCACATTAGGACTAGCGCTGAACTTAGATGTTCGCGAAATCGGTGTGGTTATTTTAGGTGAGTTCACCGGAATTGAAGAAGGAACAACTGTTCGCCGGACTGGAGAAATTCTCTCTGTTCCAGTTGGTGATGGTTTTCTTGGACGTGTAGTTGACGCACTTGGGCGGCCAATTGATGGCAAAGGCGAGATTAAAGCTGAAACAACTCGAGCCCTTGAAATTCAAGCACCATCTGTAGTGCAAAGACAACCAGTAAAAGAGCCAATGCAAACTGGTATTAAAGCGATTGACTCGATGACTGCAATCGGCCGCGGTCAGCGTCAGTTAATTATTGGTGATCGTCAAACTGGTAAGACTGCGATTGCAGTTGACACAATCATTAACCAATTGGAGAACTGGAAGAGTGGGGATCCAAAGAAGCAGGTTAAATGTATTTATGTTGCAATTGGGCAAAAAGGTTCAACTATTGCATCCGTTAAGGGCGCTTTAGAAGAAGCTGGCGCAATGGCATATACAACAATTGTGGCAGCACCGGCCTCTGATCCTGCCGGATTTAAATACTTAGCTCCATACACCGGCTCATCAATTGGTCAGCACTGGATGTATAAGGGACAACATGTATTAATTGTTTTTGATGATCTATCAAAGCAAGCTGAGGCTTATCGTTCCGTATCGCTATTGCTAAGGCGCCCACCGGGTCGCGAAGCTTATCCTGGAGATGTTTTCTATTTACACTCTCGTTTACTTGAGCGATGCGCAAAATTATCTGATGAATTAGGCGGTGGTTCTATGACAGGACTTCCAATTATTGAAACAAAAGGTAATGACGTATCAGCATTTATTCCAACGAATGTTATCTCTATTACCGATGGTCAGTGCTTCCTTGAGACTGATTTATTTAACGCTGGCGTTCGTCCTGCGATTAACGTTGGTATCTCAGTATCTCGAGTTGGTGGATCTGCTCAGACTAAGGCGATTAAGAAAATCGCTGGTCGTTTGCGTCTTGATCTTGCTCAATATCGTGAGCTTGAAGCATTCGCAGCATTTGGTTCAGATCTTGATGCTGCCTCTAAAGCACAACTAGAGCGCGGTGCTCGAATGGTTGAATTACTTAAGCAAGGTCAGTACTCACCATTCTCAGTAGAGCGTCAGGTTGCATCAATTTGGGCCGGAACTACTGGCAAGATGGATTCAATTCCTGTGCCAGATGTTCGCCGCTTTGAAGCTGAGTTCTTAGATTTTATTGCTCGTGAGCGCAAGGAAATCTTTGATGTAATTTCAACAACTCGTGAGTTAACTGATGACACAGTTAAATCTCTAGAGGATGCGATTACAACATTTAAAACTCAATTTAAATCATCAGTTGCCCCAGCTGTTAATGAGAAAAAAGCTGATGCATTAGATGGTGTTGATAATGAGCAAATTACCCGTCAAGCCCCTGCCATAAAGAGATAAAGAAAAGAGAGCTAACAAATGGGCGCCCAACTTCGTATTTACCGACGCCGTATGCGTTCGGTAAAGGCGACTAAGAAGATAACCAAAGCGATGGAGCTAATTTCAGCCTCTCGCATTGTTAAGGCGCAACAAAAAGTTGCTGCCTCATCTCCTTATGCCAACGAGTTAACCAGGGCGGTCTCAGCAGTTGCCTCTTTATCCTCTACTAATCACCCATTAACAACCGCATCACTAAATCCAAAGCGGGCTGCAGTATTAATTATTACCGCAGATAGAGGTATGGCTGGTGCCTACTCAAATGCTGCAATTAAAGAGGGTGATCAACTAATTACTCTTCTGCAATCACGTGGCCTTGAGGTAAATGCATATTTAGTAGGAAGAAAAGGAATTAACTTCTATAAGTTTAGAAATCGAAAGATTACCTCTTCATGGAGTGGCTTCTCAGATAACCCAACTTATGCTCATGCCAAAGAGGTGGCAGAGGCTTTAATTGCCGCCTTTATTGCAGATGCTCAAACTGATCCAAATGGTGTTGATGAACTACATATTATTTATACTGAATTTAAATCGATGATTACTCAAACTCCAGATGCAAAAAGAATGTTGCCTCTTGAGGTTGTGGAATCAACCGGACCGGTAGTTATTTTGCCGATGTATGAATTCGAACCTAATGCAGCTGAGGTGCTTAATGCATTACTACCTCGCTATATTCAGGCTCGAGTATTTAACGCGATGCTTCAATCTGCAGCTAGTGAGCATGCAGCTCGTCGTCGTGCTATGAAATCAGCAACTGACAACGCTGATGAATTAATTAAGTCGTTAACGCGACTTGCGAACGCGGCCCGTCAAGCCGAAATTACCCAAGAGATCAGTGAAATCGTAGGCGGCGCAGATGCGCTCGCTTCAGCTAGCACAGGGAGTGAATAATGTCAGTTAAAACAGCAACCGGAAGAGTTGCCCGTGTAATTGGACCGGTAGTGGATATTGAGTTTCCAGCCGATTCAATGCCAGCCATATTTAATGCGTTAAATATTGATGTCACATTGGGGGGTGAGACTAAGAAGTTAACACTTGAGGTCGCCCAACACATTGGTGACAATCTAGTACGCGCGATCTCCATGCAACCAACTGACGGCATGGTGCGCGGTTCAACTGTTACCGATACTGGAAGTGCGATCTCAGTTCCAGTCGGAGATGTAACAAAGGGACATGTATTTAATACTCTGGGTGAATCATTAGATGTGCCAACCTCTTCATTAGATATTAAAGAGAGATGGCCAATCCATCGAACCGCTCCAGCATTTGATCAACTTGAATCAAAGACTGAGATGTTTGAAACTGGAATTAAAGTTATCGATCTTCTAACCCCTTATGTAAAAGGTGGAAAGATTGGATTATTTGGTGGCGCCGGTGTTGGTAAGACTGTGTTGATCCAAGAGATGATTTATCGAGTAGCTGAAAACTTTGGTGGTGTTTCAGTATTCGCCGGAGTTGGTGAGCGTACTCGTGAGGGTAATGACTTATTCCTTGAAATGACTGAAACTGGTGTTATTAATAAGACCGCATTGGTCTTCGGACAAATGGATGAGCCACCTGGCACACGACTTCGAGTAGCACTATCTGCTCTAACTATGGCGGAGTATTTCCGTGATGTGCAGAAGCAAGATGTGCTTTTGTTCATCGATAATATTTTCCGATTTACTCAAGCAGGTTCTGAAGTTTCAACACTTCTTGGTCGTATGCCATCTGCGGTGGGATACCAACCAACACTTGCTGATGAGATGGGACAGCTTCAGGAGCGAATTACTTCAACTCGTGGTCACTCAATTACATCTATGCAGGCAATTTATGTTCCAGCAGATGACATTACTGACCCAGCCCCACACACAACCTTCGCTCACTTAGATGCGACAACAGTGTTATCTCGTCCGATCTCAGAGCTTGGTATTTATCCAGCGGTTGATCCACTTGATTCAACCTCTCGAATTCTAGATCCTCGCTATATTGGTGAGCATCACTTCCGAGTTGCTAACCGAATTAAGCAGATCTTGCAGCGTTACAAAGATTTGCAAGACATTATTGCAATCTTAGGTATCGATGAATTATCTGAAGAAGATCGTATTTTGGTAGGAAGAGCTCGTCGTATTCAACGATTCCTTTCTCAAAATACTTTCGTGGCAAAGGTCTTTACCGGCCTTGAAGGTTCATTCGTGCCACTAACTGAAACTATTTCTGCCTTTGAAGCCCTAGCTGATGGAAAGTATGACCATGTTCCAGAGCAAGCATTCTTTATGTGTGGTGGCTTAGATGATGTTGAACGAAGAGCAGCAGAGTTAGCGAAGTCATAATAAATGTCTGAATCATTGTTAAAGGTTGAGGTGGTTACACCAGAGAAGCGGGTGTGGAGTGGGGAAGCCAAAATGGTTTCTGCTCGCACACTCGAAGGTGATCTTGGTGTACTACCTGATCACGCTCCGCTGCTTGGAGTTTTAGCAGATGGCACAGTTTCCATAAAAGCATTTGATGGTTCTACAAATGATTTTGTAATTAACGGTGGATTTATTTCAGTTTCTAAAAATCGAGTATCAATTCTTGGTGAGAGTGCTAATTAAACTCTAGTTACATCTGCTCCGAGTGATTGAAGTTGAACTGGAAAGTCTGGATAGCCGCGATCAATATGGTAGGCATCTTCAATAATTGTTATTCCATCGCTGGCTAATGCTGCTAAAACTAAGCCTGCGCCAGCTCTAATATCTGTGGCAGCAACTGGGGCAGCTGATAACTCAGAGATACCAGTAATCGCAGCATGATGACCATCAACTTGGATGTTTGCACCTAACCTAAGTAACTCATTTACAAACATAAATCTTCCCTCAAATACATTTTCAGTTACTAAGGATGTGCCCTCAGCAATTGCATTTAGAGCGATTACCATTGGTTGTAAATCAGTTGGAAAACCTGGATAGGGAAGTGTTGCCACATCAACTGCAATTGGGCGTTTATCCATCTTTACCCTAAATCCATTACTTGTAGTTGTTACTACCGCCCCTGCTTCAACTAACTTATCAAGTGGCACCTCAAGATGATCTACTCGCCCATTTTCAATTGTGATATCACCTTTAGTCATTGCAGCAGCAAAGGCCCAAGTTCCAGAAACAATTCGATCAGCTAATGTGGCATGTGTTGCTGGTTTTAATTCTTTAACACCATCAATAGTGATGGTATGGGTACCAAGTCCAGTTATTTTTGCGCCCATTGCAATTAGAAACTCACCTAGATCTACTACATCTGGTTCACGAGCTGCGTTATCAATTGTGGTCCTACCAGTTGCCAAAGTTGCTGCAGTCATAATATTTTCAGTAGCGCCAACACTTGGGAACTCTAATGTGATAGCCGCGCCCTTAATTCCGTTAGATGCTCTAGCAATAACAAAGCCATGCTCGGAGTGAATTTCTGCTCCCATATCTTTTAAACCATTAATGTGAAAATCAAGTCCTCTAGATCCAATTGCATCTCCACCAGGTAGTGCTACTTCAGCAACTAACTCTCTAGCAATTAGTGGCCCTAATACATTTATTGATGCGCGCATCTTTCGCACTAAGTCATAATCTGCTCTATGACCTAATTTTTTTGGCACCGCAATAATTACTTCATGTAATTCATTATTTACTTTAACACTACATCCCAACCTAGTTAATAACTCCGCCATGTAATCAACATCTGCGATTGCAGGTAGATTTGTTATTTTTGATTCACCAGGGGCCAGTAATGTTGCCGCCATTAATTTAAGCGCTGAGTTTTTGGCTCCAAAAACACGAACCGTGCCAGATAATCTGGCACCTCCAACTACCCGTAGTCGTTCCATAATTCCCCATTGTAATTGCTTAAGGTAGGGTGAGTTCATGGTTAATTTAACCCGTATCTACACAAAAACCGGTGATGATGGAACTACCTCACTAGGGGATATGAGTAGAACCTCAAAAAATGATCCACGCCTTGAGGCATATGCCACCGTCGATGAAGCTAACTCTGCAATCGGAGTTGTATTAGCACTCGGTGGTATTAAAGATGATGAAATTACAAAACTTCTAGTCAGAATTCAAAACGATTTATTTGATGTTGGCGCAGATCTTTGTACACCAATAGTTGATAATCCAACTATAGAGCCATTAAGAGTTTTAGAATCACAAATTGATTATCTTGAGAAGCAAATTGATAAATACAATGAGTCTTTACAACCACTTCGTACTTTTGTACTTCCATCTGGAACCCCCGCATCAGCGTTACTACATGTTGCAAGAACTGTGGTTAGGCGTGCTGAGCGAAATACTTGGCATGCTATTCATTCATTTGGCGGTGGGGTAAATCCAGTTACAGCAAAATACTTAAATCGTTTATCTGATCTTTTATTTGTTTTAGCCCGAACTGCAAATAAAGAAATCGGTGATCAGCTTTGGGTTCCTGGCGCAAATCGCTAACTATTTATAGTTGCTTTTGCAATCTTTAAGTCTTTTTCAAATACTAAAATTCTAGGACCATCCTTAGTTTGTGAAAGTGTTGCTTTAATACCAACAGCAATTAATTTCTGTCGCATCATTTCACCTTCAATATGATTTTTAGGGCTATGGGCAACTTTCAGTAACCCATACTGATCCTCTGATCCAATTACTTTATCTTTTTCAATCAAAGAGTTGTTGTGAGAAAAAGCCCACCTAAGAATTAGTGCTAATACGGCTACAACTAAGAAGCCCGATAAAGATATTAAATACAAACCGTTATTAATACCCCCGAGCAATTTATCCCCGATCTTTATTTAAAAGGAGTATAAATACTAGTTGGAATTGTTTCATTAGTAGTTGCCTTATGGCAGGTTGCAGAAATTCCTCCAATTGAAATGCCAGTTCTGACAACTGGTGCTAACTCTTGATTTGTCGCAGGATCTATAGCTGCTGGTAAATATAAAGGCTCATCACTTATTAATAATATGTTTGCATAAGTTTTAGGACTTAGTGAGTTATAGGTAGTTCGAAGGCTTCCAAGCAGTAATTTCTTAGCAGGATCTGCAGGATCAATCATTGATACGGTGGACCTAATTTCCCACCAACGGCATTGAATATCTGCAGCTACAACAACAGCCCCACAAGCATTTTTCTCACATTTTTTTACATCATCAGCTAATTTAACCTTTGCTGAAAGTAAACCCAATAATTCTTTACCAGTTGGAATTTTTGCATAGATTCCACCCTTAGAAGTAAATCCAACTGGTGGCCAAATAGGTGAAGGTGATGGGATTGGCGTAGCAGTCTTCTTAACCTTCTTCTTTTTCTTTACAGGCTTCTTAGTAGGTTTTTTAGTTGCAGTCGTTTTTGAACTTACACTTGGTTTAGAACTTGCTGGCTTAGCTGATACAGCTGGTTTTGGAGTTGCTTTCTTACTTACCTTTGCAGTTGGTTTTGGCGTAGGCGTTACTGCAGAGGAGCTGGTGGTAAATAATGTAGTAGCTAGTAAAACAGATACTAATATTTTTATTTTCATTGCCTACTCCATTTAAATGTTTTAATTGAGACAAGTAAGCCTAAAACCAACCAAATGATAAGTATTAAAGCAGTCTTACCAAGTTCCCAATCACCGGCTACCTCTTGCGTAGCAAAATCTTCTGGTAAAAATACGGAACGCATTCCCTGTGTTAACCACTTAAGTGGAAACAGGGCAGCAAACTGTTGCATCCAAACTGGAAGGGACGTGAAAACAAAAAATACGCCACTAAAAAACTGAAGAATAATTACTATCGGTGAGACCACAGCAGATGCTCCGCGACCACTTTTTGGCACAACTGAAAATGCAATCCCAAGAACGGTAGAGCAAGCACTTCCTAGGATTACTAGCCAAGTAAAATTCCACCAAAGCATTGGATCAGTTGGTAGGTTAAGATCAAAAACTACTGAGCCAAAAAATAGTAACAATATGGTTTGGACAATCATTAAAATCGTTACCAGAAGTGCCTTACCAATAAAGTATGAAGAAACCGACATTGGCGTTCCGCGCAAGCGTTTTAATGTTCCATCATCTCGCTCCATTGGAATTGTGATCGCAAGTTGTTGAAAACCAGTATTAACTAAACCAGATGCGATCATTCCTGCCACAAAGTATTGGCTGAAGGTAACTCCTGGGGCGATAGTGTCTTTAAAAACAGTACCAAAAATGAATAGCAGGATTACTGGAAAAAATAAGGTGAAGACCACAGATTCACGCTGGCGCATAAATTGCTTCACTTCAAGCAAACTTCGAAGCACGCCAATACGTAAAGTTTCTTTTAAGGTATTCATTTTAATTCACCAATCATTCGAAGGTATATCTCTTCCAGATTCGGGCGCAGTACTTGAAGCTCAGGTATCTGATTATTAAATCGCTGACTTAATTTTAAAACTTCCTCTGTTGGATTCTTAGTTAATAATTCTTGTGTGGCGCCATTTTCTAGCCAAGTTACCTTAGCTGGTGCCATATTACGTCCACCTAAAGTATCTGGGGTTGCAATCTCAATAATCACTCCTTCATTAATAACACCAACTCGATCAGCTAAAGCTTGAGCTTCATCTAAGTAATGTGTTGTTAAAAGAATTGTGGTTCCTTCAGATTTTAAAGTTCTAATTAATTCCCAAAAGGATCTACGAGCCTCTGGATCAAAACCAGTTGTTGGTTCATCTAAAAACAATAGTTCAGGGGAGCCAATTATGCCCAGTGCAACATCTAACCTGCGCCTTTGCCCACCAGATAACTCTCGCACCTTTGCGCCAACTTTTTCTTCCAAGCCAACCTCTTCAATTACCTGTTTAACATCTCTTGGGTTTTCATAGTAATTAGCAAAGTGCGAAATAGTTTCAATAACACTTAAATCTGCTGCATCATTAGTTGATTGCAAAACTATTCCAATTTGATTCCGCCATTTTTGAGCAGCCGCGCCTTTTGTTGCTGGATCAAAACCTAAGACTCTAACCTGGCCAGAATTGGCCACTCGGTATCCCTCTAGAATTTCAACGGTAGTAGTTTTGCCAGCACCATTTGGACCAAGGAGTGCAAATATTTCACCACGCTCAACAGTTAAATCAATTCCAGCAACTGCTACCTTGCTGCCATATTTCTTGGTTAAACCACGGACTTCGATCGCAGCAGCTGTGTTCATGGCGACATCTTGCCGTAATTGGTAATAAATACTTAAATCACTTGGGAGAATAAACCTGTGAGTCCGCGTAAAAGTAAGCCAAAGGGTAAGGGTAAACCTTTAATTCCTATCGATGAGCGTGATATCACAACATCTAGTGAAGTGATAGAAGAGCATGATGATGGAATATTTGTTGTTAGAAAAATTAGTGGTTCAACTTCAAATAAACCATATCGCTGCCCCGGATGTGATCAGATGATTCCAATGGCGACCCCACACACAGTTGCCTGGCTTGAACATGATGCTGAACTGCGTAGGCATTGGCATAACATCTGTTGGAGTAAGCGAAATATGAGAAAGCCGAAAGTTGAACGAACTAGAAATGCCCCTAGATATTAGATTACTTAAAGTTAACAACCTTATTTTTAATCGTACCGATTCCTTCGATTGTAGTAATAATACTTTCGCCACCTTTTAAGAATTTCTCTGGTTTAAGTCCCATACCAACACCCCCCGGTGTTCCAGTATTAATCACATCACCGGCCTTTAGCTCCATGAATTGTGAGATATACCAAATGCAATGATTAATCCCAAAGATTAAATCACTAGTACTCGAGTTTTGTCTTAACTCTCCATCAACTGTGCAACTTAAAGATAGATTACTTGGCGATAGTTTTTTCTCTGCAAGTTCCTCTGCAGTTACTATCCATGGGCCCATTGGATTAAATGTTGGAAATGATTTTCCCTTCATCCATTGACCACTTCGTTCAACTTGCCAGTGGCGCTCTGACACATCTTGAGAGATTGTGTAACCAAGTATGTGCTCAGCTGCCTGCTCTTCAGATTTAAGGTAGAGGGCATTTTTTCCAATTACTACACAAAGTTCTGCTTCATAATCTGTTTTTAAGGAATTTGGTGGAATAACAATGTCATCATTTGGTCCAACAACACTGTCTGGAGCTTTCATAAAGACTATTGGCTCAGGCGATGGCTCCATAAATGATTCAAAGGCATGCTTTGCATAATTTAATCCAACGCAAATAACTTTTGTCGGCCTAGCAACTGGTGAACCAATTCGGTAATCAGTAATTACTACCTTGCTTCTGCTACTTAAATCTGCTTTTTGTAATTTAGCAATAGCGCCATTTTCTAACTCAGCACGGTTAAAATCAGGGATCAGGTCATCAACAAAGACTGCCTCGGTATCTGAGATAATTACGGCAGGCTTTTCTTTATTTAACTCACCTAACCGTGCAATTCTCATTTTTCCTACTTCTCTATTTAGATTAAGTCTTATATAAATAGTTAATATGAAGACTTTAACATAAAATTTTGTTCATTATTTCAGAGTAATTATGATCAGGATTACTGGGCATGCGAAGAAAGTGGTAGAAATAATCACTTTTACTGGCCGAGATACTTACTAAATGTATATAAATGCGTTTGTTTTAGTGGCATACTAACGACCATGACAAAAGCAGTACGCGCTTTAGTACTTGAAGAATTACGAAAGCGAAAAAGCTCTAAGTGGCGGCAATATCCAAGTGATGTCCTACCTCTACCAGTTGCTGAAATGGATTTTCCAATGGCACCTGCTGTTAAAGCTGGCCTGCAAGACATGCTCGATAGATCAGACACTGGTTACTTAGGTGCATTTCCTGAGTTATTTGAAGCATTCGCTAAATTTTCTAAAAGCCGATGGAGCTGGCAACCTGATATAACTCAGATGAGAATGGCAACAGATGTCGGTGTTGGAATTGTTGAAGTAATGCGCACTCTTATTAAAGCTGGCGATAAGGTAATGCTTAACTCACCTGTATATGAAAATATCTGGAAATGGATCGCAGAGGTTCACGCAGAGCTAGTTGATGTACCACTGGCTGAGGATGGGCTAAATTATAAATTAGATTTAGAGGCGATCGAGCGTGAGTATGCAAAAGGTGTAAAACTACATATTTTATGTCACCCACATAATCCAGTTGGAATTATCCATACTCGATCAGAGTTAGAAACAGTAGCAATACTTGCTAAAAAGTATGGCGTCATTGTCTTAAGTGATGAGATTCATGGCCCATTAACCTTTAACAAAAAAGAGTTTTTCCCTTTCTTATCAGTAAGTGATAATGCAAAAGAGGTTGGAATAATAATTACTAGCGCAAGTAAGTCTTTTAATTTTGCTGGATTAAAGTGTGCGTTAATCATTACTGAATCAATTAAATTAAAAGAGAAGATAAATACTATGCCACCAGCAGTAACCTGGCGGGCGTCTTTATTTGGAGCAGTTGCCTCTACTTCAGCATATAGTGATTCTGAGGAGTGGTTAGATGGCGTGTTAATTACTCTTGATGAGAATAGAAATTTAGTTAAAAAATTAATTGATACCAAAATACCTACTATTAAATATCGTATCCCTGATTTTGGTTACCTAGCATGGTTTGATGTTAGCTCTTTAGGGCTAGGTAGTGATCCGGCTGCTCAGATTTTAGAACGAAGTAAGTTAGCCCTTAACGCTGGAGTTTTATACGGACCTAAGCATTCAAACTTTGTAAGGTTTAACTTTGGTACAAGTGAAGAAATTATTAATCAGGCATTTGAACGGCTTATTAAAGTTTTATAATTTACTTTCTTCTGCCGTACAGTTTTTTAATCAACAAAGTAAGTATTTTTTCAGATAATTTAGTTCGCTTAAAGGTAGTAAATCTAAGTGGAATCTTAAATCGAGTCTTAACAACAGATCTTGCGTAGGTGTATTCAAGTAAGCCTTCAGCCCCATGGATACGTCCGTAGCCAGAGTCTTTAACCCCGCCAAATGGCACAGCAGCAATTGCTGCAAATAAAAATACTGAGTTAATTGAAACCATTCCGCAGGCAAGCTTTGACGCAATCTTCTCACCCTCCCGCTTTGAAAATACTGCCGCTGCTAAGCCATAACTACTTGCATTAGATAACTTGATCGCTTCATCGGTATTCATAACCTTATTTATTGCAAGAGTTGGTCCAAAGGTTTCATCAGTCATTGCTAATGAATCCTCAGGCACATCAACCATAATCACTGGCTCAACAAAGGCGCCCTTAATTGAGTCTGACCCACCTAATAAAAACTTAGCACCTTTTGCTTTAGCATCATCTAGATGAGATTGAATTACATTAAGTTGTGATGGCATTGTGGCAGGGCCATAACTTTGTCCAGGCTTAATCTTTTTTGCCATATCAACAATAGTTTCGATAAATTCATCAGCAACTGATTCAACAACATAAACTCGCTCAGCCCCGATACAAGATTGGCCAGCATTTGCCATCGCAGACCAGAGGGCGTATTCAGCAGCAAGTTTTATATCAGCATCATGGGCAACAATTACTGGATCTTTTCCACCACACTCAAGTACTACCGGAATCATTTGCTCAGCACAGGAGGCTGCAACTTTTTTAGCAGTTCTAGTTGAACCGGTAAAGGAGACTTTATTAACTTTAGATTGAGTAAGCGCCCTACCTGTATCTGGTAATCCAGTTATGGTAGTTAAGATATTTTCAAAGGGTGCGATTTGTGCAAATGAATCAGCTAGCCACTTGCCAACACCGGGTGTGAACTCAGATGGTTTAAATACAACTGCATTGGCTGCAGCTAGTGCGTATGCAATAGAGCCCATTGGGGTAAAGATTGGATAATTCCACGGACCAATTACTCCCACAACACCAAGGGGTGATCTTTGCACCTGCGCCTTCATATTAAACATTAGTAATCCTGATGGTCTAACTTGCTTGCTCATTATTTGCTGTGCATGCTTTGCTGCCCAGGCTAAGTTATCAATTGAAATAGAAACTTCAAGGGATGCATCCCCAATTGGTTTACCACACTCAGTTGCTACTAAATTAGCAATCTCCTTTTGATTATTTGTTATATACGAGGCCCACTTAAGCAAAACTCGCTTGCGTGCAGTAAAGCCAAACTCATTCCATCTAATTGCAGCAAGCCCAGCAGCACCAACGGCTGCAAAAACTTCAGCTTGTGAAAAGTTCTTGTACGTTGTGATCACCGCACCAGTTGCTGGATCAAACTTTTCAAAGGTGGCATCTGCGCTCATAGGGTAAGAGTAAACTCTTTTCATGCCAGAGTTAATCCGCCCTTCAACGGTGCTGCCAGCTAATCGCAGCCTAATAACCATAAGAACTAGCGATGGGCTTGATCTAATTGGTGAGGTTGCCACCCCAATTGGTGAGATAACCGGCTCACTTCTAATGCTTCACCCAAATCCTTCAGGTGGGGGCATGATGGATTCACACATATATAAAAAGGCAGCAAACAGATTACCTGCTATGGCAGGTATTCAAATAATTAGATTTAACACAAGGGGTTCAACAAGTGAGGCAGGAACAAGTGATGGTGAGTATGACTCAGGTAAGAGTGAAGAACTTGATGTATTAGCTGCAATTAATTACTGCTTTGATGAGTTAAATGTAAAGGATCTATATCTAATTGGTTGGTCTTTTGGCACAGAGCTTGCTCTTCAATATGGCAGGGATAAAAGAATCAAAGAGTTAATTCTTTTAAGCCCTCCGATGTTATCAACAACGCAGGTGGACTTAGATTTTTGGGTAAAAGATGGCCGGCCAATTACCGCTTTAATCCCCGAACTAGATGAGTATTTAACACCGGATGCTGCCAAGAAAAAATTTGCCAGTATTTCAAATCTTAAGCAGATTGATGTTAAAGATGCTAAACATCTTTGGGTGGGTGAGCCAATGGTGGCCTTAGTATTAAGTGAGATTGTAAAGATTATTGCGCCAAGCAGATTGCCGCTACCGACCGAGGTTTAAGACTGATCAGCTCTTGGAAAAACTACCTCATCGATTATAAGAAGGACAGCGGCTGCAATTGGTACTGCAAGTAAGCCGCCAATTAAGCCAAGTAGAGATGTGCCAAGAAGGGCAGCGATAATTGTTACAAGTCCTGGAATAGCCAGGGACTTTCGCATTATCTTTGGCGTAATCACATAATTTTCAATCTGAACATAAATAATATAACTACCCAGTGCTACTAAAGCAGTTGTTGGAGATTTTGTTAATGAAACTAAAGTAACAATGCTCATTCCAATAAAGTGGCCAACTAGTGGGATAAAACCACAAACTAGCACCACCATTGCAAGGGGTGCGGTGTATGGCATACCAATTATTAATCCCATAATTAAAATAAATAAAGCTGCCAGGATTGCAATTATTCCTTGCCCACCAACGAAGGAGCCAAC
Source organism: Candidatus Nanopelagicus abundans (assembly GCF_002288305.1). Classification (GTDB taxonomy): domain Bacteria; phylum Actinomycetota; class Actinomycetes; order Nanopelagicales; family Nanopelagicaceae; genus Nanopelagicus; species Nanopelagicus abundans. Next base: position 874,620 of record NZ_CP016779.1, on the reverse strand, counting down.
TCTTGCAATAATTGCATTACTTAACTTTGATACTCGATCACGGCGCGTAGCGGGCACAAACCTTAAGCTAATCTGCACAACCTGCGGAAGAGCTGCTAGAAAATAAAGGGTTAGAACTAAAATAGTAAAGGTAGAGACCAAGCCTGAGACAACTGCTTTACCAACACCAATTACGCCACCAAAGGCTGTGATTGCAAACTGTCCATCTTTAATTACTGAATCAACCCTGGTTTGCAAAGAGTCAATCACGCCATACCTATTGTTTAGATCATTAATAAAGGCGTTGTTGTTTAAATCTTTAACTAATTGTGGAGCGTTATTAACTAATTGATTACCTTGATCAATTAACGGCGAGGCAGCGATTGAAATAAAAGCTGCTACAAATAAAAGTACTAGGCCCATTACTGCGCCAACAGAGGCTCCTCGTTTTAAGCCACGGTTTTGGAAAAAGAGAACTGCTGGGTTTAAACCAGCTGCTAGAAACAGTGAGATGATAATTAAAATAAATACGGCGCTCGCTGATGCAAGTGCTTGCAGCAAGGTAAAGGCTATTAATGCTCCAGCTGTGACCATAAAGCCGAAGTAGAAAGGATTACTAGTACTTACTGGATTACCGGCCTTGCCGTAATCAACATCAGTTGCCACTTTTTTCTTTCCCCTGCGAAGTGCTGGAAATTTCACATCAATTTTTGGTTTACTAAATCTGGCCATAAGAAGAATTTTAACCTTTTTTTAACTCTCTTATATGACTTGATTAGTGGCTAAGTAGTTAAATAAGGGAGAATACTGGGGTGAGTGGACTAAGAATTAAGGGTTTAGGTGAGGAAATAGCCACCTTAGCTAACCTGCCTTGGGATCAAAGCCTTGAGAACTGGCCAGAGGATGAGGTGCTCACCGGCATGCGCGGTATCTCTCGCCACGTTGTTAGGTTAATTAGATCTAATCCAAATAAAAGTAATAGTGAGATCTATGCAGTTAAAGAGACAGTGCCTGAGTTTGCAAATCGTGAGTACACATTGCTTAGAGATTTAAATCAAAGAACAGCGCCATGTGTTGAACCAGTTGCAGTAATTGAGGGCAGAGTTGATGGGCAAGGCAATGAATTACCATCTGCCTTAGTTACAAAGTACCTACCGTATTCACTGCCATACCGAGTGATACTAAGTGGTGAGGTAGAACCAACTGAGATTTTAAATATGGCAAACGCTCTTGCATTACTTTTAGTAAGACTTCACCTACTGGGATTTTGGTGGGGAGATTGTTCACTATCTAATACATTATTTAGAAGAGATGCTAATGATTACGCTGCCTATCTAGTGGACGCTGAAACTGGTGAGTTTCAAAAATCTTTAAGTGATGGTCAGCGTGAGCATGATTTAGAGCTTGCTCACTTCAATGTGGCAGCAGAGCTAGAAGATTTAGCGACAGCTGGGGTTTTATCAGAGGATATAAATCCAATTAGAGCCTCCGATGGTGTTATTAAAAGATATAAAAGATTGTGGAAGATACTTAAAGAGCCACAAATACTAGACGCGCAAGATCGACAAGCGGTTGAGCGAGCAATGCGTGCTTTGCAGGATTTAGGTTTTGCAGTTGAAGAGGTTGAGGTAAGTACAACAGGGGATAAAGGATTTATTAAATTTCAACCAAAATTAGTAGCTGCTCGTTATCACGCTAACCGACTTGAAGAGTTAATGGGACTACAAACTGAGGAGCTACAAGCAAAGCGATTACTTGCCTCATATGATCGATATAAAGCACGTGAGTTTGCACCTTCTATCCCTAACTCAGTTGTAGTTAAGCAGTGGCTAAGTGATGTATTTAAGCGAGTGGTTAATCAGGTGCCGGATAATTTAAAGGGCAGAGTTGCCCCTGCTCAGCTATTTCATGAAGTTCTTGAGAATCGTTGGTATCTGGGGGAGAAACTAGGTAGAGATGTTGGGCTAGATTTTGCTACTGCTGACTATATTGAAAAAGTATTGCCCTACCGAATGGATTCAGGAGTAGTGATCTCTAGATGAGTTTTAACAAACCAATGCCAGGGGGTGCTAACTTCGGCAACGCCTTTGATCTTTCTTCTTTAAAAAAACCAACCGCAGATCAATTGCCAACTGTTGGCATCCCAGTTACGCAAGAGAATCTAGTTTCAGGCTTCGTTAGTAAATCTAAAGAAAAGGTAGTGGTATTACTTGCTTGGTCTACAAGGAGTACGCAATCAAAGGAAATTTTAGAAACATTAGGCAAGTTAATGGCGGCAGATAAAGATACTTGGATCCTTGGCACAGTAGATGTTGATTCCCAGCCACAAGTTGCCCAAGCGCTTCAAATAAAATCAGTACCAGTTGCAATTGCAATTATTGCAGAGCAGCTGTTGCCGCTTTTTGAATCAGTACCATCGGCCGATCAAGTGCGGTTAGTAATAAATAAATTACTAGAACTTGCTGCCCAAAAAGGTGTTGGTAGCGCGCCAAATGGACCAACTGAAATTCCAATGGAGGCAGAGGAGGAGGCAGCCTATGCTGCAATGGAAAAAGGAGATTACAAAGTAGCAAAGAATTCCTATGAAGCCTGGCTTAAAAGAAAACCAAATGAGGCGGTAGCAATAGTTGGCTTAGCCCAAGTTAATTTAATGCTGCGCATTGATGGCCTTGATCCAGTATTAACTCTTAAAAATGCAAAAGATGATGATCTAAATTCTCAGTTAATGTGCGCTGATATTCAAGTTGCCTCCGGGGACTTAAGCGGTGCATTTGATAGGTTACTCGTAGTGATTAAATTAAAAAAAGGTGATGAGGCAGATAAAGCTAAGGCGCATCTAATTGCGCTCTTTAATCTAGTAGATCCAACTGATCCAAGGCTGGTTAAAGCCCGTAGTGAATTAGCAAGTGTGTTGTTTTGATTAATTTTGATAAGAGTAAATACTCAACTAAAGAGTATCTCTATCTAAGCGCTATTTTCTTTTTATTTGGTGTATCAATTATGTCACTGGCTCCTAGAACGCCAGATTTAAAAGCTAACTTAAATATTAACAATGGCACCTTTGGTACCCTACTTAGTAGCGCCTCAATTGGATCAATTATTATGTTATTAATTGGCGGTCAGATTGTTCACAGAATTGGTACAAAAAAAGGGCTACGAATTGGCTCAACTATTGTGGCGCTCTCCTTTATTACTCTTGTGCATACACAGTCACCAATTGTGTTTTTATTTGTAAATATCGCAGCAGGTGCTGGTATATCTCTTTATCACATTTCATCCACTGGCCACACACTTCACAGGCAAGATGAAGTAGGCCGGATAATAATTCCTAAACTACATGGCGCTTGGGGGTTTGGTGCAATGAGTACGGCAGCTATTGCCTTTGCCATCTCAACTCATATCACCGTTGCTTGGCACATAACAGTTCTAATGATTGCAGTCTTTACCCTTACCCAATTTGTTATAACAAAGCTAACTCCCACCTTTCCAGTATCTACAGATAGTGATGATGCCTATCAATTAACCTCAATAAAACAACTTAAATTTAAGATTGATTGGTTTATTGCTATCGGCTTCTTTTGTGCATCAATTATGGAGTTCGCTATTGCTGATTGGGCTACCTTGTTTGGTAAAGAAGAACTGGGCATGGGCGCATCAGTTGCTACCTTGTGTTACCTAATTTATATATTTGGTTTAGCAGTAGGCAGGTTTTCAATTGGTTGGGCTCTTAACTTTCAAAGTGAGCGGTTTTGGATAAAGACCAGCGGTAGTATCGGTGGAGCAGGATTTATCTTGATGATAATCTCATCATTACTCTTAGTTGATAGTAATAGATCACTCGGTTACACCCTTGCCTTCTTTGGTTTTCTACTCGCCGGTCTTGGCTCCTCAGCTATGTCGCCAATTTTCTTCTCAATTGCAGGCCGTCTTTCAAATGGTAGAAATGCAATAGCAGTTGCTCAACTTAGCTTTGTTAATACCAGCATGATCTTCTTTGCTAAAACTGTTTTAGCTTGGATTGTTCAACTTAGTTCAATAACTGTGGCGCTATGTATCACAGGGCTTGCAATGTTCACCATGCTCTACTTTGGAAAGATTGGTTCAAATGAGCGCACCCCAACGGCAAAGACTTTATAATAGTTATGTTTAGAGCCGGCTCCATAGTTACTTGGAATCATCGAGGTGGGCGTGCTAGTGGAAAAATTATTAAAATCACTCGAGGTGGTAAATTAAAAGTACCAAAATCATCCCTTACCTTAAACACCAGCGCAGATGATCCAGCGGCTTTAATTAGGTTAATTAAAGATAATAAATTAACCACCATTGTGGTGGGCCATAAGTTAAGTTCTTTAAAACCTGCACGTGGGTTGTGAGGGACTCGAACCCCCGACCCGGTGATTAAGAGTGGGTTAGTTGTTTCTCGCTAAAGCTGCGAGACAACCAACCACACTTCCAACCCGGCTTACGCCTGGTTGTTAAGTCACCGTGCTCTACCAACCATCCTTCGCTAACAAGTATTACATACATTTACTGAAATAAATAGGTTGCTAAACGGCCAGGGAACGGACAAGAGATAAACTTACTTTATGAAGAACCTAAGAGTTTTAGCCCTAGTACTAGGTGTTTCAACTCTTTCACTGAGCCTTGTCCTCCCGCAGATGTATTCCTTTCTTAATCGCATAGATGCAAAGCGGCATATTGATTTAGGTTGTAAAGCATTTGCATCAGACTGGGGAGGAAAAGATTCTGTAAATGTTGGAGTTTTCCAAACTGAATTTTCTCTAGCAGCTTTAGCTGACCCAGTGTATTTACCAGTTGCTAAAGCTAGCGATGCATTAGATGCAAGCCGCGAACAGTCAGTAAGGGCTGGATTTGAAAGAGAATGGATTGATGCACTGGGAACTATTCAAGGCCTTTGTCAGTCTTACTATGGTTGGGACGATAAGTAACCCCACCTTATTTAATTTCCTTTCACTCCTATTAATACACCCTAACTAGAAATATCTCCTAAAGTGAGAGTTGGGGCGATTAGATTTCAGACCTACCCAATATGACCTGCAAGCTCTAAACCTCTCCCAACTCGGCACTATTTACCCCTTTAAAAGGTTTCTGTAGGGATGGTGTAAAAACCAGCAAGTTATTACAAGTGATTTATTGCCAAGTAACTAACTTAGCCTTTAAGGAAGCAATTATCTCTGAGGAAAAGCATTCCTCATTTTCTAATCCGTAATATATTGCTTTCAAACTAGCAAATCTTTGCTCTTCATAACCAATTGCAGCTTTAGCCTCAGCAGCGAGTTCGCTAAATGTCAATGAAACCCCATCGCAAGCATTGCTTTCCATTTCTCCACTTGAGCAGCTTGGCAATAACAGCAGCCCAGCAATTACAAAGGGGGTTAGAAATACTCTTGGCATAGACCAAGGGTAGTCCTTAAGAGCTGTCAGTGGTGGGTAGCAGAATTCAGGTATGAGTTCACCGCAGAGAAAGTACAGAGTTACCAAAAGATTTAATCTTGATTTTGAACTTGTTGTGTGGGGAAGTAATGAGGATGAGGCTGTTCTAGCGGCTGACTCAGCAGAGATTAGCTCCTGGAATGAGTTTGATTCATCTTGGGAATTTAAAGACATCTCTCAGGTTAGCTACCTTTCTTTGGTAGAGGAGAGTAATGAGCCAGAGATAGTTAGGCCTGTCATAAAGATTTGGGAGAGAACTCAAGCGCAAAGTATTTGACCCAGGGTTGTTTAATCTGCGCTTGCTCTATATGTATATAGTCTGCCCAAAATTTTCTGTTACAAAGGTCGGTGCTTAGGGGCAGAATAGGCTTATGCCAGTAAAGACAGATTCTAAAAAGGCAATTGCGATAATGAATCGTGCTGGACTAAAACCACTAGAAACATATAGTGGGAATATTAAACCCTGGAAATCTAAGCACTTAAAATGTGGGCGAATTGTTTATCCTACTTTGAACTCAATTAAAAGGGGCCAAGGTCCTTGCAAGTATTGTGCTGGCAAAGCGGTCTATCCACCCGATGCGGTGAAGCTATTTCTAAGTAAGGGATTGAAGCCAGTAGAACCATATCCTGGCGATAACAAAAAACCCTGGCGAAGTATTCATATCGCTTGTGGCAATGAAGTCAGTCCTAAGTATGCGATTGTTGCTCGTGGTGAAAGTATGGGATGTCATCACTGTAGTGACCAATTTGTTGACCCAGATGAGGCTTACCAATTTTACCTATCTAAAAACTTGCAACCATTAGTTCCTTACCCAGGGACAGCAAAGCCTTGGAAATCTATACACATAATTTGTGGCAGTGAAGTTAAACCGAGATACACACATATCAAATCTGGAAGAGTGGGCTGCCTAGTTTGTTCTGGAAATGTCCCAATAACACAAGCAAAAGCATTTACATTTTTCAGAAGCAAAGGACTTGAACCAAAGGAAAAATTCAAAGGTCCTCATAAACCTTGGAAATCAGTTCATATTGAATGCGGCAGAACTGTTTCACCTCGTTGGGCAAATGTGCAACAAGGACACGGCGTGTGCGAGTACTGCTCAGGAAAAAAAGTTGATATGAAAAAAGTGAAGCAATTACTCAAAGAAAATAAATTAAAACCCCTAGTTCCTTACCCAGGCAATAAAGTCAATTGGCGTTGCATCCATCTACCTTGTGGAAGAGAGGTCGCCCCAAGTTATGGTGCTCTAAATGGTGGGCAAGGACCGTGTGATTTCTGCGGAAAAAATATGGTTGGTAAAGATGAAGCCTATGAACTCTTAAAGAAAAATAAATATAAGCCTCTTACTAATTTTCCTGGTGGCTCAAAATCTTGGCTCTGTATACACACCGTATGTGGAACAAAGGTGGAGGTGAGGGCTGCATATTTAAGAAGAGGAAATGTTGGCTGTAGCTTTTGTGCTGGAACTAAGCCCATAACTGCAGCTCAAGCAAATAAAATGTATAAATCTCGTGGCTTTAAACTATTGGAACCATTTACAAATGTAAGAACGCCTGTTAAATCTATTCACTTAGTCTGTGGTAAAAAAGTGTCGCCCACGTATGGCTCTCTGAGAAGTGGAAGTGGCTGCAAGTACTGCTCAATTGGTGGTATTAATTTGCTAGCTCCAGCTTACTTGTATTTGATTACTCACAATTCACTGAATAGCCACAAGATTGGAATAGGTGGAATTGATTCATCAATGGATAGATTAGAAAAGCATAAAAAACAAGGATGGAAAACTTATCGTCAACTTGATTTAGATACAGCAGAAGAAGCCTATGAAATTGAACAAGCAGTTTTAACTTGGCTGCGATATGACTTGGGTTTGCAACAGTATTTACTGTCTGAACAAATACCACAAGGTGGTCATACTGAAACAGTAGATGCCTCAGAGATAGACCTACCAACCATCTGGGCAAAGGTAGAGGAATTGAGTAGGGTGAAGAGATGAAGAAAAGCGCTGTTGACACTGAACCAATAATTACAGAGTTAGTAACAGTGATTTTTCAAATTGAATCTCAATTAAAAATTATTCAAGAAGCTTTCAATCAGAATCAAGTTAGTGGGGAAAAGCTCAGGGATAAAATCAAAAAAATCAGGTCTGAAGGAAAAGATGTACCATCAAAATTAGATGACAATATGAATACTGTACTTTGTTTAAGAGAATGGCACTGGAATTACATTGAAAGATTTGAGCGATTTAATTACGAGACAAAATCAATCTATCTGGATTTTGATAAAATAGAAAATAATCCAGGATTTCTTGGTAAATCAAAACGAAAGAAGATTCTAGAAGATGCTGGCAACGCTGTTCTTCTGGGGCGCACCTATATTGAAACACTTGGAGATGTGTTTGACGGAAATTATTTAGCATTAATCCCAGGTGAAGAGATTAGGAATGAAGCTTTAAAATTAATGAGTACGAGACTTGGAGCTGCAAGTAAAGCCCGGGGCGACGATAAATTGCCTTGGTCAAGAAAATAGAGGGTGTGATGAGTTAGATGGAGCTCACCCTGCTCTTAAAGAAGATGGGCTAGATGGACTAGGAATTACTTCATAGCCGGTGGCCATACGTTTAATTGGTTGTTACTGAACTGTACAATCAATTAATCCTGTGAATAATTAACCTAAAATTTATCTCCAAATCGGAGTGAAAATTTACTCTTTTGGGGGCTTTCCAAAAAATCCATTAGCCATCTTGGTGATAAATTCACGCTGCTCTTCTTTGCTCATCTCACTAAGCGGCTTATTGGCTTTAGTCCAGTGGAGATTTTGTTTTGGAGAAAGGTCGCGAACTATCCCATTTCGCTTATCAAAATACTTACCTAGTTGAATCCAAAACCATTTCATAGTTGAAATGTAGTACTAGAACTCCTAGTAAGCACCTAGTCATCTACTAGCCCTTGTTCTGATAGTTATGCACCAACTTAAAAGTGCTGACTGGCTGAGAATCAGTGGGTCTTTTATGCGTAAAGGCAGGTCAAATATAGTTTGACCCAGGGATATTAAACTTTTGCCTGAATGAGTGCGAATGTGAGCATTTAGAAAACTTCCCTAGTGCTGCCCCTAATCCTGCCAACAAGCCTTTCGTTTGAACTTCAGGCTTGTTGCATCAGTGTTCCTAGTCGAAAACTAAAAGCCTAGTAACGCGTTTTTCAAGGGCGGCAAGGCGCCAGCCGCGCCGCTGTAGTTTCCTAGAGACACTGTAAGTATAAATTCTTTTCAACCTTCGGACTATCCAGAGGAAATATCAACTGCAAAAGTCTTATTCTCAATTAGGGATAACCTACCTTTGGATTTCTTAAGGCTTAGCACTCGGTCTCGCAAGCCCCCGGGCACATGGACCTCACCGCCACAATTTCGGTGATAATCACAAGACTCAGCCCTTCCAATTTCGTAGGCATAAACATTTTTAAAGCATGCCTTACACATTCCAACTATCGGGAAATAACCATTGGAAATTTGCTTCATAACTTTGATGTTATAGGCATAGTCTTGAATGAAATATTCATTTGTATTCGCTCGTGTTTTTGTTTGCTTACTTCTTTTAATTCCTATTATGCATAGTGCTTCAAGAGTTTTTAGACCACTTGCTACAGATTTACGAGACATTCCTGTATTGAGTTCTAATCCGTCGTAACTTACTCGAACCCAATTTTCACCTCTTCCCATATGCAGGCATAGAGCGTCCAAGACCCTAGCTGCCTTGTACTCCCTATTTGCAATTAGATGCCTTTTAGCTGGTATTGGACTCAAATAATAAGAGCTACCTTTACCTGTATAAATTTTTTGTCTAACTAAAACTGCCGTGAAAATAACTACCTCTCTAACTCAGTCCCTAGGTAAATTCTTTACCAAAAAGCCAAGTGGCGCAAATTAGATTTGGCAATAGTCAATTGCCAACTGTTTAAACATTTAGGAGTAAGTAATTCTTAAGTTTTTCACCAGTATCATTAATTTCACTATCCAACACAGATGTATATACACGTAAGGTCATCATTGGGTCAGAGTGACCTAGCAATTTCTGAGCTGTAGTAACGTGGATACCTTGGGTCTTAAGTAGATAGGCATAGGTTCTCCTAAAACTATGAACAGTTACCCCGTGCTTGTTGGCGCACTTTTGCATTGGCTTATATGTCATAGGAAGTGGCTTAAACCAGCCAAGATAGGGGACTTTTCTAACACTAGTCTTTGATTTACACGGACCATTTACAGTTCTAGATACAAATACAAAATCATCCCTGATATCTGCTTGGGTAATTGCTGCAGCCTCAGACCACCTGAGTCCGTGTAAGGCTAGGAATCTAACCTGGTGGTTATATCTACCCCAATCCCTAGCATCAACATCCTCCCAGACTAGAAACTTCTTCTCAGATATTTGAATAGGAGCGGTCCTTAAACCATCTGCTGGGTTGTTACTACACACCTTGTATAACTTAGCCTCGCGATAGATGGTCTTAACCAACATCAAACAATGCCTTGCAGTTTGTGGTGGCAGTGAGATTAACTTCCTTTGAAGTACTACAACATCAACCTCATCTAGGCTCATGGAGCCAATCACAGGCATTAGATGACGTTTATATAACCGCTTGTAATCGTGGAGTGTTTTAGGTCTAACATTTACAACATTCCAAACAGTATCTACCCACTCATTAACTAACATTTTCTCTTACCTTCCCTGAAGGAAGGACTCACTGATTCCTACTCACCAAGTCTTGCGACTTTTTAGAGTAGTAAGTCAGTCTCACTTACGCTCATAAGTGGGTTGTGAGGGACTCGAACCCCCGACCCGGTGATTAAGAGTCACCTGCTCTACCAACTGAGCTAACAACCCGGCTTTTTATTACTGCCCGACCCTATCAGCGATTTACTAAAGGTAAATTCGCAGTTAGGTTTTCCTATTTATTACTACTTTTTATAACGCTTATAGGAGGCGTTTATTTCATCCTCTGCTGCCTTTTGATCTACCCAATCACCACCGTGGACCACTTTGTTTGGTTCTAGTGATTTATAGACCTGAAAGAAGTGTTTTATTTCTTCAAGCTCAAAGCTTGGTAGATCTGAGATATTAGTTAAATAATCTTTTCTGATATCACCTGCTGCAACACAAAGTAATTTATCATCCCCACCTGCTTCATCACTCATGCGCAGCATGCCAATTACTCGACATGAGACCACACAACCTGGAAATGTTGGTTCATCTAGCATCACTAGTGCATCTAGTGGATCACCATCGAGTGATAATGTATTTTCAACAAAGCCGTAATCATATGGATAACGAGTAGATGTGAAGAGCATTCGATCTAATCTAATCTGACCAGTCTCATGATCGATTTCATACTTATTACGAGAGCCTGCTGGAATCTCAATTACAACATCAAAGATCATCGGCTTCATTTATCTCTCCTATGTGTAATTAATTACTAACTCTTTGCCAAATTAGTGGGGTGAGCGACGGGGCTCGAACCCGCGACATCCCGGACCACAACCGGGTGCTCTACCAGCTGAGCTACGCCCACCATGTTTTGCAAAGGCAATGATACGGCAAATACCAAGTACTTCTTTATACCTATTAATTACTGCCTGGTTAGGGAAGAAATATTGCGCTGCGGTAGTAATCAAGCTCTGCAATTGAGTCTCTGATATCACCGAGTGCTCGATGATTTCCATCTTTAGCAGGGGCTGAGAAGTAGGTTTTAGGGTGCCATCTTCTTGCTAACTCTTTAATGGTTGAGACATCAATAGTTCGATAATGCAGATACTTATTTAATAGGGGTAGATCTCTAGCGATAAAGGCTCGATCAACATAGACAGAGTTACCAGCCAGTGGAGATTTACCTTCGACAGGTGCGTATTTTTTTAGATAGGCGATGATCGCCTCATCTGCTTTATCTAAAGTTGTCCCATTTGGGATCTCTTTAATAAGTCCAGAGTTAGTATGCATATCTATTACAACCTGTTGCATGTTAGCTAATTTCTCCGGATCACACTTAATAACTAGATCAACTCCAGTGCCTAATACATTTAGTTGGGCATCAGTTACCAGGACGGCAATCTCAACTAGGGCATCATTTTGAATATCTAGCCCGGTCATCTCACAATCGACCCAGATTATGTTTGGAAGATCAGCGCTCATATGGGTTAAGCCTATTGGGTCACCTGCCCGTGTGATTTCACCTTTCGTTCACCTTGTTTTAACCCTGCGTCCTCATAAATAAACTCACAGCACAGCATTATTCCTCTATGACAACCACTCTTCCACAGGCAAAGAGTGCGCCAATACCTAGAGTAATAACCACCCAGCCAAGATTTACTGACAAAGTATTTAGGGGTGTAGTTACATCTGGTGGCTTATTTTCACTAGCACTTTTAGGTTTAATTGGATTTTTCTTAGTTTATAACGGCTTTGAAGCAATACGAGCAGCTGGCTTGGGATTCATAACTGGCTTTGATTGGGTGGACGCTATACCGGAGGAAGGTCAACCTGCAGCTTATGGAGTTGGCGCAATGCTGTACGGAACAATTGTTACTGGAATTTTAGCGATGATTATGGGTGTGCCAATTGCAGTTGGTACCGCATTGTTTTTATCATATTACGCACCGCAGTGGCTAAAAAAACCAATGGTGGTAGTAGTTGATGTTATGGCAGCAATCCCATCAATTGTTTACGGATTATGGGGTTACTTTGTTTTAATGCCGCATGCAGAGTACTGGGCTAAATTAATTCACAAGTACTTTAGCTTTATTCCATTCTTTGATATGCCAGCACCAGTATTTACTAGATCACCTTTTATTGCAGGCTTAGTGTTAGCAATCATGATTACACCAATCGTGACTGCGGTAGCACGGGAAGTATTTGCCCAAACTCCGTTAGAGCGAATCCAGGCAGCCTACGCACTCGGTGCTACAAAGTGGTCAATGATTAAAGCGGTGGTAATTCCTTATGGTCGCGGTGGTGTGATTGGTGGCGCCATGCTTGGTTTAGGCCGAGCCCTTGGTGAAACAGTTGCTGTTTACACAGTACTTAACTTAGTTTATGACATTCGAATTGAAGTTTTACTAAGCGCTGGTGGGTCAGTGGCATCTATGATCGTTAATAAATTCGGGGAAGCTGATCGAGTTGAATTACAAGCATTAATGGCAGCCGGCTTTGTTCTATTTTTAGTTACCTTAGCGGTTAACTTTCTAGCCAACGCTATTATTAATAAGACGGCGAGAGAGTAAAAATGAGCCAAAGTGTCTTGCTGGTTAAGCCAGAGCATCCTTGGAAGCTAACTCCAAAGGACTTAATTACTGATTTACTTGGGGCGTTATTTACAGTTGTTGCAACCTTGGCAATTGTTGGCTTTTCACCATTAAAAGGTAAATTAGGATTTGCTTTGACATTAATTTTTATGTCAATAATTACTGCTACAGCAGTTAGCTGGATCAAAAAAGATCGTAAGGCTGCGGTAAATTCCTCCACCACAGTATTGGTTTATATTGCGGCATCATTTGTCATTATCGCTTTAGCTTCAGTTTTATATGAAATTATCAGATTAGGTGCTTCACAATTATCACCAGGTGCAATGTTCACTCAAGATATGTCACAAACAGCCTCAGAATCTGAACTAACTGAGGGTGGATTAATACATGCGGTGATTGGAACTGCCTACATCGTTACCTTTGCAACCGTGCTCTCCACACCAATTGGTATTTTAACCGCGCTTTATATAGTTGAAGTTAAAGGTCGATTTGCTGGACTAGTTAGATTTTTCGTACAAGCAATGAGTGGTGTGCCATCAATTGTTGCTGGATTATTTATTTTCGCGGTCTGGATGGTGCAGTTAGGAAATGCATATAGCGCCATAGCCGGTGCCTTTGCGTTAACAGTTTTAATGATTCCAACTGTGGCTAGAACCTCTGAAGAGGTATTAAAACTTATTCCAAGTGATCTTCGTGAAGCTGGTTTAGCTTTAGGTGCTACCCAGTGGCGCACAGTTGCCATGGTGGTCATACCAGCAGCAAGGAGTGGGTTAATTACAGCGGTAATTCTAGGAATAGCTCGAGTAGTCGGTGAAACTGCGCCCTTACTTCTAACAATTGGTGGCGCTGATGCAATTAATTTAAACCCTACGCAAGGAAATATGTCAGCTTTTCCTTACTATGTTTGGAAAAATCTACTTATCGGAAGTGAGAATGCTATTAGTAGAGCTTGGCAGGGCGTTTTTGTATTAATGGTTATTGTCTTCATATTTTTTGCACTGGCTAGATACTTTGGAGCAGCTAAAGGAAGTAGGAGAAAATGAGTAATGAGAATTCACCAGAAACTCCCAATGAGCGAAAGGAAAATATGAGTCAGTTAACAGGAAAGCCGGAGAGTGGGCAAAAGAGTAGTTCAGCGCAAGATCGCAGAGTTGCCACTCATTCACTAGCAGATGTTGCAGCGGCCAGAACTGCCAAGGTGGGTAAGCCGATTGCTGGTTTAACTGGCCTAACTGCAAAAGGAATTCATGCCTGGTTTGGTAAAAAACATGTACTTGAAGATATCTCAATGGATTTCTTCTCTGGCACAGTAACCGCACTAATTGGCCCATCAGGTTGTGGTAAATCCACATTTATTCGAATCCTTAACCGGATGCATGAATTTATTCCAACTGCAGCTCTTGCTGGTCAGGTAATTCTAGATGGCAAAGATGTTTATGATCCAGGAGTAGATGTTACAAAGATTAGATTAAAGGTGGGAATGGTGTTTCAGAAACCAAATCCATTCCCATCGATGACGATTAAAGAGAATGTTTTATCTGGGCTAAAACTTGCTCAAATTAAAATTGAAAATGCAGATGAGTTACTTGAGAGTTGCTTAAGAAGAGCAGGTCTTTGGGATGAAGTTAAAGATCGATTAGATGAGTATGGCGGAGCGTTATCAGGTGGGCAGCAACAGCGCTTATGTATTGCCAGATCACTTGCGGTAAATCCACAAGTTCTACTAATGGATGAGCCTTGCTCAGCTCTTGATCCAGGATCAACACTTCGAATTGAGGAAACCATTAGAGAGTTGGCCTCTAGCATCAGTATTGTGATTGTTACTCACAATATGCAGCAGGCAGCACGCGTCTCTGATTACACAGGCTTCTTTTTATCAGATGGCGGCCCAGGTCGATTAATTGAAAGCTCATCAACTTCTGAGATATTTACTAATCCAAAGGAGAAGCGAACAGAGGATTATGTCTCTGGAAGATTCGGCTAATTTCGTTACCAATTGTTAACTTAACTAACATCATATGTTTACCTGATATGAGTCTCAAGTTCTCCTGGCCTAAGTAGTTTTTAGGCACCGATTACTCCAAGGAGGATTAATGAAGTTACAAAGAAAATTGGCAGTTACCGTAATTGCCACAGCCGCATTAGTTTTATCATCATCACCAGCTTTTGCTGGTCAGATTAATGGTAGCGGTGCAACATTCGCTCAACCACTAATTGATGTTTGTAAAGTAGAGTTTACAAAAGATACTGGCCACACCGTAAATTACACCGCAGGTGGTTCAGGAAAAGGCCGTACTGATTTCACAAAAAATCTAGTTGATTTTGCTGCATCAGATGCTGTTTACACATCAGATTTCCCTGCTAACTTAGAGTATGCACCAGTTTATGCAGCTCCAATTGCAATTATGTACAATCTTCCAACAGTTACAGAGTCAATCTATCTAAGCGAAGCAACAGTTGCTCAGATTTTCTCTGGCTACATTACTAACTGGAATGACAAATTAATTGCTGCAGACAACGAAAGAACTGTTAAGACAGTTAAATTTAAGACCAAGAAACAAACAACTAAAGTTGGTGGCAAGAATGTAACTAAGACTGTGCCAGTACTTGATAAAAAAGGTAAGCCAGTCATTGCCAGTACATCTGAGAAGGTAGTAAATATTGATCTACCAAATCAGCTAATTACTGTTTACTATCGCACTGATTCTTCAGGAACATCTGAGCAATTCGGTAAGTTTCTAAAAGGTGCTAACGCTGGAGCAAATGAAAGATTATGGCCAAAGACAGCGAGCGGTACTTTTGCTAACTCCACACCAAATAACATCTCAACCTTCTTTAACTTCCAAGGTGCATCAGGTTCAGCTTTAGTTGCAGCCGGTGTTAAGGGCAAAGTTGGCGGTATTGGATATGGTGAGGTTAGCTGGGCAACTGATAATAAATTAGGCGTTGCAAATATTAGAAACGCTGCCGGTGAGTTTATTGCTCCTGATGCTGCTGGTACCTCAGCATTTTTAGGTGGCGGAACTATTGAAGCTAATGGAAGCCTTACAGCTGATTACAAGAAGTCAATTTCAGGTGGATATCCAATAGCTACTGCTTCTTATGGCTTGGTTTATCCAGAAGCTGCAAAGAAGAATCCTGAGCAACAAAAGATAGTTGCCGCTTGGCACACATACCTACTTGAGCAATGTGCAAAGAAGTTTCCAGAAAAGGGTTATGCCCAAATAACTGGAGCTTTATACGATAAGGCGAAGTCACAGATTGCAAAGATCAAGTAAATAAGTAAAAAAGAAATCCCCCGCACACTCCTAGAGTGCGGGGGATTTTTTATGCTTAATTCTGTGTTGTTTTGGATACAACTGTTTAGTTAGAGTAAGATAAAGATGTAACTGTGACGAAAAACAGATTGCTAGATAAAGATCTGCGTTATGGGTGTGGACTCCGGAGGACCCGGGCCACTGATAATTATGCAAAGGGGTGGAATCCGGTTCACACCGGAGTCAGCCCATGCCAGCCATTAATCCAATTGTTCTTAATTCATTATCTGATCTTCAGCCGGCGCTTTATTGGTTAGATGCAGATCCATTAGAGCCTGACTCTCATTCATCCCTAACCAGTGAAATAGAAACTGATCTTTGTATTGTCGGCGCCGGATACACCGGTCTTTGGACAGCTCTACTTGCTAAAGAGCGAGATCCAAAGCGTGAGGTTGTAATAATTGAACAACGTGAGACTGGTAATGGCGCCTCAGGCCGTAATGGCGGCTTTTGTAATGGCTCTCTTACTCATGGTTTTGTTAATGGTTACACCCGCTTTGCCGATGAGATGGTAACTATTGAAAAATTAGGTAGGCAAAATCTTGACGCGATTGAGGAGACAATAAAGAAATACAAGATCGATTGTGATTTTGAAAGAAATGGTGAGCTACGGGTTGCAGTTGCCCCATGGCAGATGGCTGGTTTAAAAGAGGAAGCAGTTGCTAGAAATAAGACTGGTGATCAAGTTGAGGTGTTAAATAAAGAGCAGATTAGAGCGCTGGTTAAATCACCAATTTATGAGGGAGCACTCTTTGATCATGATGGCACGGCCTTAGTTGATCCGGCCAGATTAGTTTGGGGACTAGAGAAGGTTTGTCTCTCGCTCGGTGTGAAGATTTATGAAAACTCTAAAGTTGAGGAGTTAATCCAAGATGGTGAGCAAATAATTGTTAAAAGTGCCTATGGATCAATTAGAGCAAATAAGGTGGCTCTGGCCACCAATATCTACACGCCTCTTGTTAAGAGTGTGAAAAAGTATGTAATTGCAGTTTATGACTTTCAATTAGTAACACAGCCATTAACTGCTGAGCAGTTAGAAAGTATTGGTTGGAAAGGTAGAGAGGGATTATCCGATGCTGGGTATCAGTTCCACTACTACCGGTTAACTAAAGAGAATGAGATTTTATGGGGTGGTTATGATGCAATTTATAACTACGCTGGCAAGGTTAGATCTGAGTATGAAACTCGGCCCCTTACTTATGCCAGGCTTGCAACAAATTTCTTTAAAACCTTTCCACAATTAGCTGGAATTAAATTTACCCATGGGTGGGGTGGAGCAATTGATACCTGCTCAAGGTTTTCACCATTTTGGGGAACAGATTTCGATGGCAAAGTTGCCTACGTACTTGGCTACACCGGCCTTGGTGTTGCTACAACTAGATTTGGTGCATCCACCATGCTGGATTTATTAGATGGTATTGAAAGTGAAGCTACAGGATTGTCTATGGTTAAACACAAACCAATTCCATTTCCACCAGAGCCATTTAGATTTTTATTTATCAGGCTTACTCAATGGTCAATTACCAGGGCTGATAAAAATGAAGGAAAACGTAATTTGTGGCTGAAGTTATTAGACCGACTTGGTTTGGGATTTGATTCTTAAGTAGTGCGCGCCTGGCAGGAATCGAACCTGCGACCTAATGCTTAGAAGGCATTCGCTCTATCCGACTGAGCTACAGGCGCATTTAGTGCTTTACGAGGATAAGTCTACCGATCACAACAGGTAAGGTTTGCCTCTATGGCTGAGTTTATTTACACGATGAAAAAGGCGCGCAAGGCGCATGGTGAGAAAGTAATTCTTGATGACGTCACCTTGATGTTCTTACCTGGCGCCAAAATTGGTGTGCTTGGGCCTAACGGTGCTGGTAAGTCAACGGTGCTACAGATCATGGCTGGTATTCAACAACCATCAAATGGTGAGGCATATCTTTCACCTGGTTATACCGTCGGTATTTTATTACAAGAGCCACCGCTTAATGAAGATAAAAATGTTTTAGAAAATGTGCAAGAGGGTGTGGCTGAAACCATTGGTTTATTAAATAGATTTAATGCAATAAGTGAAGAGATGGCAAACCCAGATGCTGATTACGACAAATTACTAGCTGAGATGGGAACTCTTCAAGAGCAATTAGATCACCGTAATGCTTGGGATTTAGATTCACAATTAGAACAAGCAATGGATGCACTTCGTTGCCCACCTCCTGAAGCTGATGTGAAGGTTTTATCAGGAGGTGAGCGCAGGCGGGTTGCTTTATGTAAGTTACTTCTACAAAAACCTGATCTATTACTCCTTGATGAGCCAACAAATCATCTAGATGCAGAATCTGTTTTGTGGCTTGAACAACATTTAAGTAAATATGAAGGAACTGTTGTTGCAATCACTCATGATAGATACTTTTTAGACAATGTTGCGCAGTGGATTTTAGAGTTAGATCGCGGACGTGCTTATCCGTATGAAGGAAATTACACAACCTATTTAGAAACAAAAGAAGCTCGTATGAAGGTTGAAGGACAAAAAGATGTTAAGCGCGCTAAGCGATTAAAAGAAGAGCTTGAGTGGGTGCGAATGAATGCAAAAGGGCGCCAAGTTAAATCTAAAGCACGGCTCACTCGTTACGAAGAGATGGCAGCTGAAGCTGATAAAACTCGTAAGTTAGATTTTGAAGAGATTCAAATTCCACCAGGACCAAGACTTGGCGATATTGTGGTGGAGAGTAAAAATCTAGTTAAAGGTTTTGATGATCGAATCCTTATTGATGATCTATCTTTCACACTACCTCGAAATGGAATTGTTGGCGTAATTGGGCCAAACGGCGCTGGTAAAACAACATTGTTTAAGACAATTTTAGGAATGGAAAAAGCTGATTCCGGTGAAGTAAAAGTTGGTGAGTCGGTAAAGATTTCCTACGTTGATCAATCTCGTGGTGGTATTGATCCAAAGAAATCCCTTTGGGAGGTTGTCTCAGATGGTCTTGATTTTATAAAGGTTGGAAATGTTGAGATGCCAAGTAGGGCATATGTATCAGCCTTTGGTTTTAAAGGACCTGATCAACAAAAAATGGCTGGCGTCTTATCAGGTGGTGAGCGAAATAGATTAAATCTAGCTCTCACTCTTAAACAAGGCGGTAATTTGTTACTTCTTGATGAGCCAACTAATGATTTAGATGTTGACACACTTGGTTCACTTGAAAACGCTTTACTAGAGTTTCCAGGCTGCGCCGTTGTGATCTCCCATGATCGCTGGTTTCTAGATCGAGTTGCCACCCACATCCTTGCTTATGAAGGTGAATCAAAGTGGTTTTGGTTTGAAGGAAACTTTGAAAGCTATGAAGAGAATAAGATCTCTCGCCTAGGCATTGATGCCGCCCGCCCACACCGCGCTACCTACCGTAAATTAACTAGGTAATTAAGAGGTAATAATGAAGTACACACATAAAGCATTTGTTCGCTGGGATGATCTAGATGCATTTGGTCATGTTAATAATGCAAAGTACTTAACCTACGCACAAGAGGCCCGCTTTGAATGGGGCTACTCACAATTTGCTGAGAACAAAGAGGGCTCAGCATTAATTGAGATGGTTGTAGCTAGAGGTGAGGTTGATTATTTATTGCCAATTACTGATGGTGGCTCTTTTTATGATCTTAATTTATGGGTAGAAAGTATTGGAAACTCATCCTTTGTGATGGGCTATGAGGTAGTAAAAGGTGCTGTGGTTTATGCCAAGATGAAAACTGTGCAGGTGATGATTGATTTAGGAAGCAGAAAATCTAGGCCAATTAATGAAAATGAGCGAGAATTTTTAAATAAATACTTGGCTAATTAATGAAACAAAAAATCCACCCAGCTTGGATAGTTGCTGGCATAACCTTTGGCACTTTATTTGCTACCGCAGGGTTTAGAAGTGCACCCTCTGTTTTAATTTTGCCACTGGAGGAGGAGTTTGGCTGGCGCCGCGATGTTATCTCTGCCGCCATTGCAATAAATGTTTTACTTTATGGATTAACCGCTCCCTTTGCAGCTGCCTTAATGGATCGCTTTACCGTGCGCAAAGTGGTGATGGGCGCACTAACTGTGATTGGTGTTGGCGCATTACTGACAATTTGGATGAGTCAAAGTTGGCATCTGATGTTGCTTTGGGGAGTCGTTGTTGGAGTTGGTACTGGTTCAATGGCATTGGTCTTTGCCGCAACTATTGCAAATAGATGGTTTGTTAAAAGGCGTGGTTTAGTAATCGGAGTCTTAACTGCAGCAGGAGCATCTGGGCAATTAGTTTTCTTGCCAAGTTTGGCAAGACTTGCGCAAGATCCAGGTTGGCGCGCCTCTTCATTAATGGTTTCAATCGGTGCTTTTTTAATGGTTCCGTTGATTTATTTCTTTTTAAAAGAGGATCCACAAAGTGTTAACTCCAAGCCATATGGGGCGAATGATGATTGGCAGCCACCAGTGTTACAAAAAGGTAATGCGGCTAAGAATGCAATCCAGGCACTTAAAGATGCCAGCAAGGTTAGAAATTTTTGGTATTTAGTTGGTTCATTCTTTATTTGCGGACTTTCAACTAGTGGATTAATTGGCACACATTTTATTCCAGCAGCTCATGATCATGGAATGCCCCAGGTAACAGCTGCTAGTTTGTTGGCATTAATTGGTGTATTTGATGTGGTGGGCACAATCTCATCTGGTTACCTAACTGATCGAATTGATCCTAGAAAACTTCTTTTCTTTTACTACTTACTTCGCGGATTATCATTATTTTTATTGCCTTCTATATTATTTTCAACAGTTCAGGCCTCTACATTAGTTTTTGTTATTTTCTACGGTCTAGATTGGATTGCCACAGTCCCACCTACCGTGATGCTTTGTAGGCAAGTATTAGGGCCAGAGAAGGGCGCAATAATTTATGGTTGGGTCTTTGCCTCCCATCAGATAGGTGGGGCTATTGCTGCATTTGGTGCTGGCTTACTAAGAGTTAAATTTGGTGATTACGCAGCTGCGTTTTATATAACTGGAATACTATGTGTGATAACTAGTTACTTTGTATTACAAATTACCTTAAAGGAAAAGGTCAATAATTGAGCCAAAGCTTTTATGAAAGAGCGGGTGGTGAAAAAACCTTTAATGACTTAGTTTCACACTTCTATGCTTTAGTTGCAGTAAATCCTATTTTGCGCCCGATGTATCCAGATAATGATCTACATGGCGCCGCGCAAAGACTTCAGATGTTTTTATCTCAGTACTGGGGCGGCCCAACTACTTATAGTGAAGAGCGAGGTCATCCGAGACTTCGGATGAGGCATGCACCATTTCATATTTCAAAAGTAGAACATGATGCATGGCTACTGTGTATGAAAGATGCTGTAGATGGTCTTGATCTTGCTGATGATTTAAGAGATGAGCTTTGGCAGTACTTAGAGGCAGCAGCTGCTGCGATGATTAACGCTTAGTGCTGTTTTTAGGTTGAGATTTATTACCAACCTTTAATATCTCACCATTTCGAAGATACCAGATTGTTCCTTTACTATCTCTAACAGTAGTAATTCTTAGTCCAACAGTTTCAACTACGCCTTGCACATCTAATACATCCACCTTATCGCCAACGCCATACTGATCCTCAACTAACATAAAAATGCCAGATAAAATATCTCGTACTAAAGTTTGTGCGCCAAGACCGAGTGCCACACCAATTACGCCAGCTGAAGCAATTAGTGGCCCAAGATTTAAACCAAATTCGGCTAAGATCATAAAGATTGCAACTAACCAGATTGCGCCATTTAATGTTGATTTTAAAACAGTACTAGTTGTCTTTGCACGCTCTTTTTGGCGAGCACCACTTCGCTTTGGTCCTGGGATTAAATCTGCATTTGCTATTCGGTTCATAAATCTAGAGATTGAGCGTTGACCAAGGAGTGAGATACTGATCGCTAAAGAGATAATAATGGTGATATTTAGCGGGGCGCCGGTGAACCAATCCAGGGCTGATTGCATATTTTGGGATATTTTCATGATGAGAAGAAAACTTTAACCCAAATGTAATTAGGAATCTGCCTTAAATGGATGTTTTTTTAGCCATTCTCAGGCAAGATATGCCCATCAGCACGAGCCACGCGCTGCCCTTAAAGGAGAAAGCTTTCAGTGTCACAAACTTTGGTACTGAACGCCACCTATGAGCCACTAGGTGTCGTATCAGAAAGGCGAGCATTGATCCTCGTCTTAAATGAGCGCGCAACAAGCGTGGAAGATTCATCGCGCATACTTAACTACGCCCGCGGCAGCATCACATTACCTGCGGTAATTAAATTAAATAAATTTGTAAAGATTCCATACCGCCATGCAGTTCCTCTATCTAGGCGAGCAATCTTTGCTCGAGATAATAATCGCTGTGTTTATTGCGGAGTAACTGCCACATCAATTGATCACGTAATTCCAAGGTCCAGAGGTGGTGGGCATAATTGGGAAAATGTTGTCTCAGCTTGTCATAAATGTAATCATGCTAAAGCTGATCGAACCTTAAAAGATTTAGGTTGGCGCCTGCGGCATACCCCACGTGAGCCAGTCGGTGCTGCTTGGAGAATTTTAGGAACTGGCAAGCCTGATCGAATTTGGATTCCATACCTTAAGCCATTTGGTGTTGAGGCAATGGGAGCGGCCAGCGCGTGATGGAAGATGGCACATTTGCTGGTGAGGGCTTAACAATCCTGCAAACCCTTACCTACTTTGTAATTGCGCCACTTTCTTTATTTATTGTTATATCTTTTTTTGCTTACATCACCGCTAAGGAAACTAGAAAGAAAAGTAAGAAAGCACCGGTAGATCTAACTCATATCCAGTAAGTAATTAAAAGCTTATTTATCTAATTCTTGAACCTTTAGCGCCCTGCTCAGTGAATCTCGGCTTTCCGAAACTAACCTGCGAAGACCGGCTTGGCCATCTTTTCCAGTGGTATTTAGCCAATTAATTGTTTTATCTAAAGTACTTTGATTGGTTATATAGATCGGATACATACCAGATACAAATGAGCTTGCTACCTCATATGACTTCTTACCCCAAATACTAAGTAATAAATCAAAGTATGGATCAACATATGCGCTAAGTAATGGCCTATGCAGTGCTCGCATAAAACCAGCAAGCTTTGCTTCACGCTGTGAGGTACTAATGTCTTCAGTAGTTATAGATTTCCAAGTCTCTGCCTTTGCATCCGCTGTTGGCCTAGCTGCTAAGGCGCTGGCAAAAGAGAGCTGACCATTTAACGTATTATCTTTTAGTAGTTGCGCAGATAGCTCTTCTTTATCCATTAAGCCACGCTCTGCTAAAGCAATTACAAAGGTCCACCTAAGATCTGCATCAACTTTGAGCCCAGCAAGTTTTCCTTCAAGTAACTCTTTAATTAAGTCATTGTGTTCGGCGCTGGAAGCAAAGCTGGTGAAGTTTCTAGCAAACTGTAATTGCAGATCACTTCCTGCTTTAGCTGCCTGCAACATTTTTTCATAGGCGTTACCAACTCTAAGTCTTGCTGAATCGCGCTTGGTTGGAGCGCTATATATCTCAACTGCTGTAGCTAGTTGAGATCCAATAGTTGTTATGGTGGCAATGTCATCTTCACCGCTAAGACCAGTTAGCGCGATTTCAATAAAATCAGAGGCGTTTATTTCAGCATCTCGCAACATATCCCAGGCCGCAGACCAGCAAAGGGCTCTAGTTAGTGAGTCACTAATCTTTCCTAAATGAGCTTTTAAAGTTGTAATTGATCTTTGATCAAATCTAATTTTTGCATATGAAAGATCTCGATCATTAATAAGAAGTAGATCAGCAACTTTTTCACCAGCTAACTCAGTAACAATAGTTTTATCACCAGCAACATCTAGCTCAACAGATTTACGAAGTATGATATTTTCACCGTTTAGGTCATATAAACCAACCGCTAATCGGTGGGGGCGAAGCTGCGTTGATCCAACTGGCATCGTGGGTGCTTCTTGAATAACTGATACTGACTTGTATATGTCATTTTCAATCTCAAGTGAGGGCCTAAGTGTGTTAACACCAGCGCTTTGTAGCCAAATTGAGACCCAACTAGTTAAATCCTTACCACTTGCCTGAGTTAACTCAACTAGTAAATCATCTAATGTTGTGTTCGCAAACGCATGCTTAGTAAAGTATTTTTGCAGCCCAGCTATGAAATTATCACGGCCAACATGTACTACTAATTGCTGAAGTACTGATGCACCTTTTGCATAGGAAATACCATCAAAGTTGCCGGCAACTGTGTCAATATCTGCCATATCAGTAACAATTGGGTGAGTAGATGAGAGTTGATCTTGCCTATAAGCCCAATTCTTTCGCTCCTGATTAAAACCGGTCCAAGAGTTTTTAAATCTTGTTGCTTCAACCATTGCTAAATATGAAGACCATTCGGCAAATGATTCATTAAGCCAAAGATCATCCCACCATTTCATAGTCACCATATTTCCAAACCACATATGGGCCATCTCATGCAAGATTGTGTTTGCTCTTGCGTTATACATCCGCTCAGTAACCTTTGATCTAAAAACTAATAAGCGCTCTAAGAAAGTTACTGCGCCAGCATTTTCCATAGCGCCCCAGTTAAAATCCACCACTGCAATCTGGTCATACTTTTCAAATGGATACTCAAGGCCAAAGACATCTTCAAAATAGGTGAAGCCTTGTTTAGTAATTAAGAAAATATCCTCTGGATCTAAGTGCTGTGCTAGTGATTTACGACAGTAAATACCAAGTGGCACACTCTTCTTACCAACATAGGTGTCACTAACGCTGTAGTAGGGGCCGGCAATTAGCGCGGTGATATAGGTTGAAATTCTAGGAGTTGGTTTAAATTTCCACTGCGTTTTATCATCTGCTAAATCAAGTTTTTCGGCAACTGGTGAGTTTGAAATTACGCTCCAGTGTTTGGGCGCAGTTGCAGTTAGGGTAAAAGTTGCCTTTAAATCTGGTTGATCAAAACAAGGATACACTTTTCTAATAAAAGCTGTCTCACCTTGTGAGTATAAATAAACCTCATTATCAACTGGATCAATAGATCTTTGCAGGCCTTCACCAGTATTTGAGTAAGGCGTACTCATTTTTATAATTAACTCATTATCTGCTGCTAAGTTCTTTAAGAAAATGCTCTCGCCATCATAATTTGAAGTATCAACTACTTGCCCATTTAAGGTTGCTGAAATAACACTTCTGCCCACCGCATCAATAAAGCTCTCATAGCCTGGCTGATTGCAAGTAAATTTTACGGTTGTTTGTGAGGTAAAGCTTTCATCCCCGGCTGTTAAATCTAAGCTAACTTGATAACTTTGCACCGCAAGGTGATTAGCGCGCTGCTGCGCCTCAGCCCTAGTTGAATTTAATCCTGGCAACTTCACTCCTAAATAAGTAAGTAATAATTATTTACTCAATATTATTACGCTATCCAAGCAGAGATTGCAGGTTAAGCCAAAAATGCAGCGCCCCTCAAATCGAAGTTACTCACTTCGTGGTAACCGGATGACCCGCGCCCAAACTTTGGCAATAAATCAGCACTGGGCTAGCTACGGCTTAGTAATTGATGAAGAATTAAATCTTAATGATCTATTTCCTGATAAAAAATTAGTGATTTTAGAGATTGGCTCAGGCATGGGGGAGGCAACAGCTGAAATCGCTCAGGTGAGTGGTGAGGTTGGCTATGTGGCAGTTGAGATGCATCAACCAGGACTTGCCGCCCTTATTTTATTAATACTTGAAAAGCAGTTAAGTAATATTAAATTAATTAGAGAAGATGCCACCTATCTCCTAGCAAACTTTATTGCCGATAACTCAATAGATGGTATTCATTTGCTATTTCCTGATCCTTGGCCAAAAAATCGTCAACATAAGAAGCGGATGGTGCAAAGTGAGTTTGTGGAATTAGTTGCCAGGAAACTAAAACCAAATGGCTTTATTCATATCGCAACTGATTGGCAGCCATATGCAAATTGGATTAAATCTCGCTTTGATGCCAACTCATCATTTAGTGGCGGAATAGTTGCTAGGCCTAGTTGGCGAGTACTTTCAAAGTTTGAAGGACAAGGATTAAAAAAGGGCCACAGCGTTACTGATTATAGATATATAAAAAACTAGATACTGCCTTTATTTTCATAATTAGATATCTGATTAATTCTTCTAACGTGGCGCTCATCTGCGCTAAAGGATGTTTCTAGAAAAGTATCAACTAACTGCAGACAAAGAGCTTGATCATGCATACGTTGCCCAATTGAAATAACATTTGCATTATTGTGCTGGCGAGCAAGTTTTGCCGTCTCTACTGACCAAACTAGCGCTGCTCTTACGCCTTTAACTTTATTAGCTGCAATCTGCTCACCATTGCCAGAGCCACCTAAAACAATTCCAAAAGATGATGGATCAGCAGCTGTTGCTAGCGCAGTTGGAATACAAAAAACTGGGTAATCATCTTGGCTATCAAATTCATGTGGTCCGTGATCAGTCACATCATGGCCACTCTTTTTTAAGTGGGCGATGATTACTGCTTTAAATTCAAGTCCTGCGTGATCACTTCCAATATGGATCTTCATATGCCTAGTTTGGCAGAAAACAAAACCGCCTGACCTATTTTCATAAGTCAGGCGAGTTGTGTCTAGGAGGAGAGGTAAATAAAGATTTACTCCATTACTTAGGCAGTTTTAAAGGAGGTTGATGACGCACTCGTTGGCTTTGGCAGCACACCTGGGCGGTTAGCTTTTTTACCAAATCCTCTAACATTATTAACCATGTTAGTTACCCGCTGAACACTCTTCCCCTTTTGAGCAGTTGCTTGGTCGGCGGTAATTTTTCCTGCAGCTAGAGCGGCATCAATTTGCTTATTTATTTCTGCTACTAAAGCTGTGATTAGAGCAGATTTTTTATCACCGGCAATACTCGACAGTGTCTCTCCTGCTTTAAGGCGAGAAGTTAAGGTGTCAAGTGAAATACCTAGGGTTGAGGTAATGACTGAATCAAGTGCGGTGCGATTGGCATCCTTAATTGATTTAGAAGCAGCTCTCATACCTTCAGCAGCTTTAATAATTGCATCCGCTTGTGATTGAGTAATTGTTCCATTGCTAACTAATCCAGATAGCATCGAAGACATTCTCTTCTCGCCCTTTTCGTTGTCGGCAAAAGCAGTTGAAGTAGTTGAAACTGATAACACAATTGCAGTTGAAGTGATAACTGCGAGTAACTTCTTATTCATTGATCTCCATTTCTTCAAGTACCTCTGCACCTGATGTGAGCAGATAACTACTACTACCTGAGGGAGTTATCTAAAACATCTATGCCAGGACTGAGAGTTTTATTAATAGTGAAAGTATATGAGTTTGCCCATCTGAGTGCTGCCTCTTATTACTTAAAAACTGCTGTGAGTATTAACGATTACAAGTGCTAGCCCACTTAACTACGCTGCGTAGATAATTCAAAATTGCTCTGAGCATGCCAAAAAGGTTTGCCATATGTCCCACGAGTGCAGAATGGAGTGAAGAAATGGTAATTTCAAATCTAAATACCAGAGTTATCAAGATCCTATTAATCTCACTAATCACAATACTTATTTCACCAACTAGCGCCCAAGCTGCTGGTCGCACAGGTAATACAGTGGCAAACACAATTTTAAGTGGAGCTGGTGTGCCATCGGCCAAATTTGGACTAAATGGTGATTTTTATCTTGATATTAAGTCAATGAATTTTTATGGACCAAAGAAAAACAATCTTTGGCCCATACCAATTTCATTAAAAGGAACAACTGGCCCAGTTGGCCCATCAGGAGTTGATGGAAAAAATGGTTCAAGTGCAAACGCAACTGCCGGTAGTGCTGGCGCAACTGGATCAGCAGGTTCGCAAGGTCCAGCGGGTTCAACTGGACTTGCAGGTTCAACTGGACCAGCTGGTGCGACAGGTGCAGCAGGACCAACCGGACCAACCGGTCTTGCAGGTGCGACAGGTGCAGCTGGTGCGACGGGTGCAACAGGTACGGCTGGTGCTACGGGGGCGAGTGGTGCAAGTGCCATTCAATTCGCAAATATTACTCAATGGACAATGGAATCAGGAACGATCGGTGGTGGATCAGAATCAACTGGTTTCGGAACTCTACTTGCAGGTAAAAAATACTTCTTCTCTATAACTGTTTATGGAAAACTATCTTCACTCATATCACAGTTTAGAACACAAGCCGAATTAAAGTGTTCCGATAATTCAGCTTCATTAAACTACGAATATGGTTATGGATTCGGATTATCATCTGATGGAGTTGATGATTACAATCGAATTTCATTCGTAATCACTGGAACTGTATCTGTTGTGAGTAATAGTAATTTTAGTGTGCTAGTTCGTGATTCTTCAGGTTCAGGAAATCCAGTAATTCTTAATGGTAGATCGTTTATCCAAGAAATCGGAGCAATTAACTAAATATGGAGCGGGTGACCGGGATTGAACCGGCACAGCTAGCTTGGAAGGCTAGAACTCTACCATTGAGCTACACCCGCAAAATTATTGCGTGATCTGCTATTGCAGTTACCAAGTTTAACTTGGTTTGCCGTAGCAGGTCATACCTTATTACTTTGGTTAGGAGAAGGGAAAATCACCCTCTAGACTTTCAGCCTTCGGGGCGTAGCGTAGTGGCTAGCGCGCCTGCTTTGGGAGCAGGAGACCGTGGGTTCGAATCCCTCCGCCCCGACCAAAAAGAAAAATGAAATATTTATTTAAGGGAGTAAGAATTGAAAAGCGCTGTTGAAAAACTTTCACCAACTCGTGTGAAGCTTTCAATTGAGGTTGCCTTTGATGAGCTAAAACCACATATTGATGGTGCTTATAAAACCTTAAGTGAGAAAGTAAACATTCCAGGCTTTCGCAAAGGCAAAGTGCCATCTGCGATGATTGATCAAAGATTTGGCCGAGGCGCTGTACTGGACGAAGCAATTAATGCCGCACTTCCTACCTTCTACTCACAAGCTGCTAAAGAAAATGATGTATTAGTAATTGGACGCCCTAATGTTGATATCACTGAGCTAAAAGATAATGAAAAGTTTAGTTTTACTGTTGAGGTAGATGTTAGGCCAGAAATTGAACTGCCTAATTTTTCAACGATTGAGATTACAGTCGATGATGTTGCGGTTAGTGAGAGTGATATTGATGAGCAGGTTCAATCACTACGCACTCGCTTTGGCACACTAACTACAGTTGAAAAGGTTGTAGCAAAAGGTGATTTTGTAACAATTGATTTAGTAGCTACGAAAGATGGCAAAGAGCTAGATGGTGGAACTGCAAATGATCTCTCCTACGAAGTTGGCTCTGCATCAATGGTTGATGGCTTAGATGAGGCACTCATTGGCTTAAGCGCTGGGGGTGCGAAAAGTTTTGAGACAGCATTAGTTGGTATGGCTGAGGGAGAAAAAGGAAGCGTTAAGGTATTGGTTAAGACGGTGAAAGAGCGTGAGCTACCTGCTATTGATGATGAGTTTGCTAAGTTAGCATCAGAGTTTGAAACTATTGCGCAATTAAAAGATGATCTTAAGACTCGATTAACTCGGGTAAAGGAGCTAGAGCAGGGCGGGCAGGCGCGGGATTTATTTATTGAAAAACTAATTCAAACAGTTGATGTGCCGCTACCAGCAGATGTTATTGAAGCAGAGGTAAATGATCACCTTGAAAAAGAGGGGCGATTAGATGATGCTAAACATCGCGATGAGGTAACTAAAGAGGTATCACAAACTATTACTCGAGAGTTCCTACTTGATTCAATTGTGAAGGCAGAGGCAATCTCGGTAAATGAAACAGAGCTAACTGAGTACCTAGTTCGCGCAGCCGCTCGATATGGCATGAGCCCTGATCAATTTATTAAAGAGGTATCAGATGCTGGGCAGATAAGCACAATGGTGGCTGAGGTCACTCGCGCAAAGGCACTTGCTTCAGTTTTAGGTCGAGTTAAGGTTATTGATAAATCTGGAAAGAAAATTGATTTAGAAGCCCTTGCTCCTAAACCTGCGGTAGCAGAGAAATAATCGCTTAAGGCGAACAGGCGTTAGGCTTAAACCGGGAAGCATTTTTGGTAAAAGATTGTTAAGGTCAAGACAGTATTAAAACAAGGAGATAAAAGTGGAACTAAGTAATACCCCACGTGCTAGCGCTAGTGGCATGGGCGGACTTGATGATCAGGTTTACCAACGTTTACTTAAAGAGCGAATTATCTTTTTAGGCTCTGTCGTTGAAGACTCAATGGCTAATGCAATTTGTGCTCAGATGTTATTACTAGCAGCTGAGGATCCAGAAACAGATATCTACCTTTATATCAACTCACCAGGTGGTTCAATCTCAGCTGGTATGGCAATTTATGACACCATGCAATACATCAAAAATGATGTGGCAACAGTTGCAATGGGACTTGCTGCTTCAATGGGTCAATTCTTATTATGTTCAGGCACAGCTGGAAAAAGATATGCACTGCCACATGCTCGAATTATGATGCACCAACCATCAGGTGGAATTGGTGGAACCGCCTCTGATATTAAAATTCAAGCAGAGCAAATGAGTTTTACTAAGAAAAATATGGCTGATTTAATATCATTTCACACCGGACAAAAGGCAGAGACAATTACGGAAGATTCAGATCGTGATCGCTGGTTTACTGCAGTGGAAGCAAAAGAGTATGGATTTGTTGATCATGTTGTTAAATCAGCCGGTCAGGTATCAGGTAGTGGGGGAACATCACGATGAAGGCCGATATGAATAAAATAAATGAAATAACCTCACGTTATATTCTGCCAACAATTGAAGAGCGCACTAGCTATGGCTATAAGAGACTTGATCCATACACAAAACTATTTGAAGAGCGCATTATTTTCTTAGGCCAAGCAATTGATGACACAGTTGCAAATGATGTAATGGCGCAATTACTTACCTTAGAGTCAATGGATCCAGATCGTGACATCATGATTTATATCAATTCACCAGGTGGTTCTTTCACAGCGCTAACTGCAATTTATGACACGATGCAATTCGTAAGACCAGATGTAATGACTATTTGTTTAGGACAAGCTGCCTCTGCTGCCGCAGTATTACTTGCAGGGGGCGCCCCTGGTAAGAGATACGCACTTGAGCATGCACGCATTTTGATTCATCAGCCATACTCTGAAGGCGGCGGACAAGGATCTGATATTGAAATTCAAGCAAAAGAAATTTTGCGCATGCGCACATTACTTGAAGAGATGTTAGCTCGTCATTCTAAGAAGAGTCAGGCTGATATTGCTAAAGATATTGAGCGAGATAAAATTTTAACCTCAGCTGAAGCTGTTGAGTATGGACTTATTGATCAAGTTCTAGCAACGCGTAAGGCAAAAGCAAAGAGTTAATTTCGCCTATAAGCGAACAGGTTTAAGCCTTATTTCACCGCACTAACTACTTACTTCGTTCTACCCTTATCTCTCTTCCCTAACGAACAGGAGTAATTTCGGTGACTACCCGTATTGGTGAAAGTGGTGACCTACTTAAGTGTTCTTTCTGCGGCAAAACTCAAAAGCAGGTTAAGAAGTTAATTGCCGGTCCTGGCGTTTATATTTGTGATGAGTGTATTGATCTTTGTAATGAGATCATTATTGATGAACTTAATGAAACATCCTCCCTTGGTTTAGCTGAGCTACCAAAGCCACAAGAGATATTTGAATTTTTAGATCAGTATGTAATTGGTCAAGATCAGGCCAAAAAATCTTTATCTGTTGCAGTTTATAACCACTACAAGCGTGTGCAATCAGGAGATAGCAAAAGAGATGACGCAGTTGAGTTATCAAAGAGTAATATCTTAATTTTAGGACCAACTGGATGCGGTAAGACATTACTTGCCCAAACACTTGCCAGAATGCTTAACGTGCCATTTGCAATTGCAGATGCCACAGCATTAACGGAGGCTGGTTATGTTGGTGAGGATGTTGAAAATATTCTGCTAAAACTTATTCAAGCAGCAGATTTTGATGTGAAAAAAGCTGAGACTGGAATTATCTATATTGATGAAATTGATAAGGTGGCCAGAAAGGCTGAGAACCCATCAATTACTAGAGATGTTTCAGGTGAGGGAGTTCAACAAGCACTTCTTAAAATATTAGAGGGAACTACCGCATCTGTGCCACCACAAGGTGGGCGCAAGCATCCTCACCAAGAGTTCTTGCAAATTGATACTACAAATATCTTGTTCATTGTTGGTGGCGCCTTTGCTGGACTTGAGAAGATTATTGAAAGCCGCAAAGGAAAAGCTGGTGTTGGCTTTAATGCAAAACTACAAACAAGTGATGACATTGTTAAGACAGATATCTTTGGGGACGCGATGCCAGAGGATCTACTTAAATTTGGAATGATTCCAGAGTTTATTGGTCGCTTACCAATCATGACTAGCGTTGAAAGTTTGGATCAAAAAGCGCTTATGCAGATATTAACTGAACCAAAAAACGCGTTAGTTAAGCAGTATCAGAAATTATTTGATCTAGATGAGGTTGAACTTGAGTTCAGTAATGAAGCCCTTGAAGTAGTTGCAGATCTTGCGATTAAGCGAGGAACTGGAGCTCGAGGACTTCGAGCAATTATGGAGGAGACGCTACTCGCTGTGATGTATGAAGTTCCTAGCCGTAAAGATATTGAAAAGGTAGTAATTACTCCAGCGGTAGTGCGCAAAGAAGAGGCGCCAACTTATGTACCTCGCACTGCTTCTGGACCAAAACGTGCGGTTAAGGGTGAAAAGAGTTCTGAAGAAAAAAGTGCCTAAGATTACCCCTTATGAGTGGCAATAAAGATAGCGGTAGCAATAAAGAGTTAGCTGCCACCTTTACTCCTGCTGAAATAGAGAATCGGCTTTATAAAAAATGGGAATATGCTGGTTACTTTAAAGCTGACAGCAAATCTAAAAAACCACCTTTTACAATTGTAATTCCGCCACCAAATGTGACTGGCTCACTTCATATTGGTCACGCACTTGATCACACAATTCAAGATTTATTAACACGAATGAAGCGAATGAAAGGTTTTGAAGCACTTTGGCTGCCAGGCATGGATCACGCCGGTATTGCTACGCAAAATGTGGTGGAGAAACAATTAGCAGCAGTTGGTAAAACTCGTCATGATTTAGGACGGGAAGCCTTTATTGAAAAGGTTTGGCAATGGAAAGAAGAATCAGGGGGCGCGATATTAGATCAAATGAGACGGCTAGGAGATTCAGTTGATTGGGACCGCGAAGCCTTCACAATGGATGCGAATTTAAGTAAAGCAGTTCTAACTATATTCAAGCGTTTATATGAAAAGGAATTAATTTATAGGGCAGAGCGAATTATTAACTGGTGCCCAAGGTGTCTAACAGCAATCTCAGATATTGAAGTTGATCATAAAGATGATTCTGGTGAGTTTGTTTCTATTAAATATGGTGATGATGATGTGAATATTACGATCGCAACTACCAGAGCTGAAACCATGTTAGGTGATGGCGCAGTTGCGGTAAATCCAAATGATGAGCGATATAAGCACCTAGTTGGCAAAAAAGTATTACTACCCCTTGTTGATCGAATGATTCCAATCATTGCGGATGAATTAGTAGATCCTGACTTTGGCACAGGTGCGGTGAAGGTAACAGCTGCCCATGATGCAAATGATTTTGAGATGGGAATGAGGCACGGTGTTGAGTTAGTAATCATTATGAATGAGCATGGTGTAATGGAAGGAACTGGTACAAAATTTGATGGCATGGATCGATTTGATGCTAGAAAAGCAGTTGTAGAAGAACTTAGAACATTAGGAAGAGTTGTTAGTGAAAAGAGACCATATGTTCACGCAGTTGGTCACTGCCAAAGATGTGACACCACAATTGAGCCAAGACTTTCTAAACAGTGGTTTGTAAAAGTAGCACCACTTGCAAAAGCAGCAGCGGATGCGGTTAGAGATGGCCGAGTAAAAATTGAACCAGAGGAGATGTCGCCCCGATACTTTGAGTGGGTAGATAACATGCATGACTGGTGTATCTCTCGCCAACTTTGGTGGGGACATCGGATCCCAGTTTTTTATGGTCCAAATGGTGAAGTTATAGTTTGTGGACCGGATGAGAATCCACCAGCTGGTTACACCCAAGATCCTGATGTATTAGATACCTGGTTTTCATCCGCACTCTGGCCATTTTCAACATTAGGTTGGCCGGCAGATACAGATGATTTAAAGAAGTTTTATCCAACTTCCGTACTAGTAACTGGTTATGACATCTTATTTTTCTGGGTTGCTCGAATGATGATGATGGGTTTATTTGCGATGGATGGTAAGCAACCTTTTAATGTAATTGCATTACATGGCTTAGTCAGAGATCAATTTGGTAAGAAGATGAGTAAGAGTCGTGGAAATACTGTTGATCCAATTGAGTTTATGGATAAATATGGCTCAGATGCACTTCGCTTTACCTTAGCAAGAGGAGCTAACCCGGGAACTGATCAGGCGCTCGCTGAGGATTGGATTGCTGGCTCTCGAAACTTTGCTACTAAATTATGGAATGCCACCAGATTCGCCAAGCTAAATGGCGCCACAGTAGAAGG
Organism: Candidatus Nanopelagicus abundans; assembly: GCF_002288305.1. Lineage (GTDB taxonomy): Bacteria > Actinomycetota > Actinomycetes > Nanopelagicales > Nanopelagicaceae > Nanopelagicus > Nanopelagicus abundans. Next base: position 840,006 of record NZ_CP016779.1, on the reverse strand, counting down.
TGAGCTTGCAAAGCGAAGTGATTTAAATGCAATTGATAATTGGATTCTCACAAGACTAGATCAAGTAATCACTAGCGCTGATGAATTATTTGAAAAATTTGAATTTGCAAAAGCTTGTGAATTAATTTATCACTTCACTTGGGATGATTTATGTGATTGGTATTTAGAGTTATCTAAGGCAACTTTTGCTGGTAATGATGCTACTAAGAGTCAGCGGGTATTAGGTGAAGTATTAGATCAGGTACTTAGACTGATGCATCCAGTGATGCCATTTATTACTGAAGAGCTTTGGTGCAATTTAACTGGCAAAGAATCTCTAATGATCACAGATTGGCCAAAATCTGATTTATCTTCACAAGATCAAGGATCAGTTGAACTAGTTAATATGATGCAAGAGATCGTTACTGAGGTTCGCAGATTTAGAAATGATCAAGGCATTAAGAGCACTGCCAAGATTTCTGCAAAATTCACTGGTTTAGATAAAGTTGGCCTATCTAGTTATGAGCCTTCTCTTCGCCACATCCTTAAGTGTGAGGATAAGAGTGCAAACTTCACTGCTAAAACTCAAATTGGTCAAGTAATAGTTGAGTTTGATTTAACAGGTGCCATTGATTTAGTTGCTGAAAGATCTAGGTTAACTAAAGACCTCGAAGCTGCTAAAAAAGATCGTGATACTGCAAAAGTTAAATTAGACAACGAAGGATTTATGGCGAAGGCGCCAATGGATGTAGTCAGTGAGATCAGGCTGCGCCTTACTCAAACGAGTGAAGATATTGAAAGATTAACCGCTCTTCTTGAAAAACTTCCAAAGTAAATGAGTAGCTCGCTACCGCCAAATCGATTAAATGAGATTGAGCAGGAATTAAATAAACGTTGGCCAGAAAGTAAGATTGAACCTACCTTAGATCGAATTATCGCTTTAACAGATGCACTCGGTTCACCACAGCTCTCTTATCCAAGTATTCATATTGCTGGCACAAATGGAAAAACAACAACTGCTCGAATGATTGATCAATTACTCACTGAATTAGGTTATCGAGTGGGTAGATATACATCACCGCACCTAGAGTCTTTTACAGAGCGAATTAGTATTAAAGGTCAGCCAATAAGTGATCAGCAAATGATCACAACTTATGATGACATTGCCTTGTATTTAGATTTAATTGATTCACGTCAGCCATTTCCTATTTCCTACTTTGAAGCACTAACTGCAATGGCTTTTGTTGCTTTTGCTGAATACCCGGTAGATGTTGGTGTTATTGAGGCTGGTATGGGCGGGCAATGGGATGCTACAAATGTTTTATCCTCTTTGGTATCAGTAATGACTCCTATTGGTTTTGATCATATGGAGTACCTAGGAAATACCCTGACTGAAATTGCTCAAACTAAAGCCGGCATATTTAAACCAGAATCTAATGTGGTCTTAGCTGCCCAAAGTAGTGAAGTGGCAAAGGTATTAATGGCCAATGTCTTAAAAGTCTCAGCTATTCCCTTTCGAGAAGGTGTTGAGTTCAGTGTTAAAAAACGATCGTTGGCAGTTGGCGGACAATTAATTTCATTAGCAGGTATTTACGCTGATGTTGAAGATATTTATTTACCACTTTATGGTGATCATCAAAGTAATAACGCAGGCCTTGCTCTAGCTTCAGTTGAAGCCTTTGCTGGCGTTAAGTTAGATGAGGAGTTAGTGCGGCAAGCATTTAGCAAGATTAAATCACCGGGTAGATGTGAGATTATTTATCAGGACCCAACGGTAATTATTGATGCAGCCCATAATCCACATGGTGCAGCAGCGATTGCTAAAACAATCAGCACTGAATTTGATTTCCAGATGGTAGTTGCAGTTGTTGCAGTCCTATCTGATAAAGATGTGGATGGGATTTTGCAGCAGTTATCAACAGCAGTTGATTACATAATCACAACCCAAAGTAATTCACCAAGAGCTTTAGATTCAGCAGAACTTGCTAAGATTGCCTCAAAATACTTTAAGCCAGAGCAGATCGAGGTCATCTCAGATTTAGGCGGCGCCATTACCTATGCGATAGAGAAGGTAAACCTTTCAAATCAGGTAAGTGATGGCCCAGGTGCAGTTTTAATTACAGGTTCAGTAGTTACCGCTGGAATGGCAAGAGGATTTATTAGCAGATTAAAAGGAGTGTCTAAGTGAGAGTTTTAGCAGTTGCAGTCCTAACTATGGAGTCAATACTTATGGGATTTGCACTGTTAATTGCTAAAGATGATGCATCTGTAAATGAAATTATCTTAGGAGCTGTGCTGGCAATACTTTTTATTTTCAATGCTGGTCTTTTAAAGCGTAAGGGTGGGTATTTACTGGGAAGTTTTTTGCAAATATTTTTAATTGGATATGGCCTAGTTGTTCCCCATATGTATTACATGGGCGGAGTTTTCGCCACACTTTGGATCATCGCAATACTCCTTGGCCGCAGGGGTGAGGCAATAAAGGCGAGTCTTATCGCACAGCGGGATAAGAATGGGCCGAATTAGCCAATTTTCAGCCTTAGCCAAAGATGCGTAGAATAGATTAGTGAGTTCAGAGCAAACTTTAATTTTGGTTAAACCAGATGGCGTTAAACGCGGTTTAGTTGGCGAAGTTATTGCACGCATTGAACGCAAAGGATATGTAGTTACTAATTTAAAAATGTTAACTGCAGACCGAACAATTCTTGCAAAGCATTACGCCGAGCATGAAGGTAAACCGTTTTATGAACCACTTATGGAGTTCATGGCATCAGGGCCGATTGTGGCAATGGTGGCACAAGGTGAGCGAGTAATTGAGGGGTTTAGAAAAATGGCAGGTGCAACTGATCCAACTGTGGCAGAGGCCGGCACCATCCGCGGTGACTTAGCACGGGATATGGGAACAAAAGTTGTACAAAATATTGTGCACGGTTCAGACTCACCAGAGTCTGCAGCACGTGAGATTAAGATTTTTTTCGGAAATTAGAAGTTAACTCAGGATAATAAAGGAAGAGGCACAGATGGCTAAAGGAAGAAACCGAATGTCATGGATTGGCCGCGATATGGCGGTAGATCTAGGCACAGCTAACACTTTGGTTTATGTGCGCGGGCGCGGAATTGTTCTTGATGAGCCATCAGTTGTTGCAGTCAATCAAGATACTGGCGCGATTCTTGCTGTTGGACTTGAAGCAAAGCGAATGATTGGAAGAACTCCTGGAAACATTGTTGCTATTCGCCCACTTAAAGATGGTGTGATTGCAGATTTTGATACCACTGAGCGAATGCTTAAATATTTTATTCAAAAAGTTCATAAACGTCGCTACTTAGCGAAGCCAAGAATTGTTGTTTGTGTGCCATCTGGAATTACTGGCGTTGAACAGCGCGCGGTAAAAGATGCTGGCTATGCCGCAGGTGCTCGTAAGGTTTACATAATTGAAGAGCCAATGGCGGCTGCAATTGGTGCGGATCTGCCAATTCATGAGCCAACTGGAAATATGGTTGTAGATATTGGTGGCGGAACAACTGAGGTAGCTGTAATTTCACTTGGTGGAATAGTTGCCGCACTTTCAATCCGCATTGGCGGAGATGAGTTAGATCAATCAATTATTAATTGGGTTAAGCGTGAATACTCATTACTTCTAGGTGAGCGAACAGCTGAAGAGATTAAGATGGCAATTGGATCAGCATTTCCACTGCCAGGTGAGCCAGATGCAGAAATTCGCGGACGCGATCTTGCAACTGGACTACCTAAAACAATCTTGGTTACATCTGCAGATATTCGAAAAGCGCTGGAGGAGCCAGTTGCCGCAATTGTTAATGCAGTTAAAAATACTTTAGATAAGACTCCACCTGAATTAGCTAGTGATCTTATGGATCGAGGAATTGTTTTAACTGGTGGCGGGGCATTACTGCGCGGCCTAGATGAGAGACTGCGCCATGAGACCGGCATGCCAATTCATATTTCAGAGCGACCTCTGCAAGCAGTTGCAGAAGGCTCTGGAAAATGTATTGAAGAGTTTGAAGCCTTAGAGAAGGTTTTAATCTCTGAACCTCGTCGTTAATTTATAAGGGAGTTTACTTGTGGCTAGTAGCGGCGGTAATCGTTCGCGGCTATTACTAGTTTTATTACTGGTTTCCTCACTATTTCTAATCACACTAGATCTTCGTGGTGTTAATTTAGCTAGCAGTATAAGAAATGGTGTTTCAACAGTTATTTCACCAGTTGAGAACTTGTTCACTAAAATATTTTCACCAGTCGGTAATTTCACAAGTGATGTTCGAAACTTTAGTCAATCAAAGAAGAAAATTACTGAATTAAATAAGCAAATCGATTTATTAAAAGCTAAGCAGATATTAGATGAAGATATGGTCAACCAGCTTAGCCAACTTAAAAATGTATTAGATCTTGCCGGCCGTGGTGGATATAAAGTGGTAGCAGCTCGGGTTATTAACCGGGGTTCAACTGCAACCTTTAAAGAAACATTAACAATTGATGTTGGCAGTCGATCTGGTATTACAAAAAATATGACGGTTATTTCTGAAAGTGGTTTAGTTGGCGTAGTTAAATCAGTAACAAGTAATAGCTCAATTGTTTTGTTAATGAGTGATCCAACTTTTAAGGTGGGTGTGAGAATTGCAGGCACGCAGAGTATTGGTGTGGTTTCTGGTCAGGGCGGCTCATCTTTCTTACTACAACTTCTTGATGCAACTGGTGAAATAAAGGTAGGTGATGCATTAGTTGCAAGGGGTAGTTCTGGGGATAGACCATTTGTGCCAGGCATACCAGTAGGTGTTGTTGTAACTGTGCTTAGCAATGCTTCATCAATTACTCAAAATGCTGATGTGGAAAGTGCTACTAATTTAGAAAAAATTAGCATAGTTGCTGTTGTAACTGCCGCAGCTAAAGGTGATCCAAGGGATTCATTAATACCTAAACCACGGCCTACGGCAACTGTGTATGTAACGCCAACGCCAACACCTTCACCAAGCGAATAATATGAGCCGTATCAGAGTACTTAACACCTCACTATTTCTATTTTTAGTTTTCCTAATTCAAACTACCTTAATTGCTCGGATAAACTTTCCGATTGGTGGATTTTCACTTTATATCGCAACTCTTATGGTTGTCTTATCGCTAGAGGATAGAACTGGTTCACTAGTTTTCGGATTTATTGGTGGCTTAATCATGGATCTATCACCATCAGCTCAGACACCCTTTGGTCAGTGGGCCTTAGCAATGACATTTATTGGTTATCTATTCTCAGTAAACAGAGAATCAGTTGGTGATTTTACTGATCGACCACTGGCCTTAGCTTCTTTAGTAAGCGTAGCTGCATCAGTTTCAATGCTCAGTTTTGTCGTAATTGGAGTTTTATTAGGTCAAAATAACGGTGGATTACTTCGAAATCTATTAGTAATTTTTGCTAACTTTATTTGGACATTTTTAATCACGCCTATCTTTATGCCACTTATTCTTAAAGTGCGAAAGATGTTATTGACTAATCGGGAACGAGTATGAGTCAGCGATCTAAGATAAGTTTAATTGTTTTCCAAAGTTTGGTTTTTTCATTACTTTTTGCATTATTTGGAAGATTATTTTATTTACAAGTCCTTGAAAGTGGTAGATATAAAGAGGCAGCAATTAGTATCCAAAGCCGCGATATCGTTACGCCCGCTATTCGTGGGGCGATTAGCGATATAAATGGCTCACCTTTAGTAGTTGATTTACCTGGACTTGTGGTTTTTATTGACCGAAGTACATTAGATAAGCAATCTGATAAAGGAGCTACGGTACTTCGCAGAACAGCTGCATTATTTAATCTTGAATATGCTGACATATATCAACGCACCAGGTTATGTGGTGAATTACCTGTAAATAATCGAGCCGGATGTTGGAATGGCACTAGATATCAGCCAATTCCACTAGTCGGTGGAGCATCCCAAGATGTGGCACTTAAGATTATGGAGAACTCTGATCAATTTGCTGGCGTTAATGTAGCATCTATTCCAATTAGAAGTTATCCATCATTAGAGGGTGAAAATGTCTCACATGTTTTAGGTTACGTTGGATCTGTAACTGATGAGGACCTTAAAAATTCTAGTAAGAATTACTACCGAAGTGAGGTAGTTGGAAAAACCGGTCTTGAAACTCAATACAACGAGTATCTACGTGGCACACCCGGAGTTAGAACCTTTTTAGTTAATCGTAAAGAGGTTGTCACAAAAGAATCGAAAAATATTCAAGCAATTGCTGGAAATAATTTAGTAACAAATATTGATGCCAAGTTACAGTCAGGAGTTGAGCGAGCACTTGAGGCAGCGGTTAAACGCGCACGGGCATCTGGTTATAGGGGAGATTCTGGTGCTGCGGTAGTACTTGAAATTAAAACTGGCCGAGTACTTGCTATGGCCTCCTATCCAACATATGAGCCAGAAATTTGGCAAAAAGGTTTAACAGTTAAGCAGGCCGAGGATCTATTTAGTGAAGTGAAAGGTGTGCCAGCTTTATCTAGGCCGCTGCAAGGTTTATTTGCACCAGCATCAACTTTTAAATCAGTTTCAGTAGTTGCAGCAGCAAACGCTGGCTATCCACTAGATGGTTCATATAACTGCCCAGCATCAGTTGAAATCGGCAATCGCACATTTAATAACTTTGACAGCGTTGCAGCTGGCCGGTTAAAACTTGATGTTGGTCTTGCAATATCTTGTGACTCACTTTGGTATCAAATTGCCTATGATGAATGGGTAAGAGATGGCGGTCTTAAGCCAAAATCAAAGACAAATGATTACTTTTTCAACGCCGCTAAAGCCTTTGGAGTTGGTAAAGTAACTGGAATTGATTTACCAAGTGAGTTAAGTGGTCGCTTGCCAAACCGCACCTGGAAGCAAAATTGGTTTGAGCAAAATAAAGATTTCTATTGTAATTATCAGCAACGGGCTAAGAAGCAGGATTTGACCCGTTATTTAATTGAAATTGCTAGAGAGAATTGCCTTGATGGCAACAAGGTTCGAGCTGGTGATGCAGTTAACTTTTCAATCGGGCAAGGAGATACTTTAGTTACGCCAATTAGATTAGCCCAGATGTATGCAGCGATTGCAAATAATGGAACTTATTACAAACCACAAGTTGCTAGGGCAGTAGTTGATACTGATGGCAAGGTAATTAAAGAGTTTAAGCCAGAAGTTGCCGATGTTATTAAAGAGGAGCAAAGCACCTGGGATTTTCTTCATCGCGCGCTACGAATGGTTGTCACCCGTGGAACTGCAGGTAGCGTATTTTCAGGTTTTCCAGTTGCAGTAAGTGGAAAGACAGGAACTGCTCAGGTATTTGGTAAAAATCCAAATGGTAGTGCTAAAGATGACACATCTTGGTTTGCTTCCTATGGGCCAACGGAAGATCCAACATATGCAGTTGTAATGATGGTTAGTCAGGGTGGATTTGGTGCATCAACATCTGGTGTGGGAGTAAGAGATATTTATTCAACTTTATTTGGTGTAACTGGTAATAAAGTTGATCCAAGTAAGGCGGTCTTTCCAAATGGAGTTCCAACTAATATCGCTAAGGTTGATCTAAAGATTGCAGCTAGTAAGGTTGATTTAACTGGGGTAAAGGTTGGCGGGGTGAAATTAAAGTGAGCAGTTTAGTTAAATTTAGAAGTAAAAGTCTATCAACTTTTTCTCGCTTTGATTTAACACTTAATCTAGCGGTCGCTGCTCTCTTATTTATTGGTACATTATTAGTTTACGCAGCAACTAGAGAGTGGTTTAGATCAAATGATTTAGATCCGGAGTACTACTTAAAGCGGCATATTCTAAATATTTTAATTGGTGGACTTCTTGCCTACGGCACCACTTTAATTGATTATCGATTACTTCGAGCCTACGCACCAATTCTTTGGTTAATTTCAGTTATTGGTTTAGTAGCTGTGTTTATTCCAGGTATTGGTGAAGAGGTTAATAATTCCAGTGCCTGGATCTCACTACCGGGTGGATTTCAATTACAACCGGCTGAGTTAGCCAAAATTGCCATCATTGTTGGTATTGCTATGGTCCTATCAGATCGTGATCAAACACAGAAAGATCCAAGTGATCTCGATGTTATTAAAGCTTTAGCAATTGCAGCCATTCCAGTGCTATTAATTGTGATGCAGCCTGATTTAGGAACTGTACTTATTATTTCAGCAGCGGTTGTGGCAATGATCGGTGTATCGGGTGCTAGGCCTATTTGGGTAGTTGGACTTTTATTACTTGCGGTAATTGGTGGCTTCACAGCGGTTAAGACTGGGGCAGTCTCTGATTATCAAGTTGCTCGTTTGCAATCATTTGTTGATCCCACCTCAGATCCACAAGCAACTGGTTATCAGATTCGCCAATCTAGAATCACAATTGGTTCAGGTGGTATTTTCGGTAAAGGCTTGTTTGAAGGACCACAAACTAGTGGTCGATTTGTGCCAGAGCAGCAAACAGACTTTATTTTTACAGTAGCTGGTGAAGAATTAGGTTTTGTTGGTTGCTCATTAATCTTATTTCTTTATCTACTGATATTTATTAGAGCATTTATAATCTGCCGGCAAAGCCGTGATTTATTTGGCAGGCTAGTTTGTATTGGTGTTATAGCTTGGTTTATCTTCCAGAGCTTTGAAAATATTGGTATGGCAATGGGATTAATGCCGATGACAGGTGTGCCATTGCCATTTCTTTCCTATGGCGGATCATCAATGTTTGCTAATTTAATTGGAATCGGCTTATTACAAAATGTGCATGCCCGAAGCCGTTAACACGCTTAAAATAAGGTGAGTTGGCGGATTGCCAGAGATCTGCGATACTTATCCCACGCAAGTCCGCGCGAGGATAAAGAGCCTTCGCAGCGACAGCGTCGATATTTTTAGCATAATTAATAGGAATTAATTAAAAAGTATTGAAAGAGATACTGCAAAACTGCAGTAATTAAATTTTTGAGAAGGATTTGATTTATATGGCCGATGAGCCTAAAGCACCACGTAAGCGCGCTGCCAAAAAAGCGGTAGAAGGCGAAGAAAAAAAGAGCAGTAAAAAAGCTGGATCAATTCCAGTTCCATTATTCCAAGCAGCCCCAGTTACTAAAGCAAGTAAGGCCGCGCCTGCAACTAAAACTAGCAAAGCCACTGAAACTGCTGAGGTTAAAAGTAGTGAGGGCGAGAGTGAAGAATTTCGTCGTCGCCGCCGCCGCGGTGGCCGAGGAAGACGCAGAACTGGCAAAGAAGTTGAAACAGATGATGAAGATAATTCACAAGATACAACTGATTCAAGTGAAGTCAGTGATGGCGTAACCCATAAAAGACGTCGACGCCGCCGTGCACGTGGTGAAGGTGTAACACCTGGTGAGACTATTGAAGAAGATGGCGTACTAACCGTTGTTAAGGTAAGACCAGTTCGAGTTAGAGAAGCTCGCCCTGAAAGTAAAAGCTTTAACCGTCGCGATCGCAACAAATTTGATCGCGGGGATCGTGGAGATCGACGTGAGCGTCGAGATTTCACCCGCAAACGTGGCAGCGTTATTACTGAATCAGAGTTTCTAGCAAGACGTGAAGCTGTTGATCGCAGTATGTTGGTAAGACAAATTGCTGATCGAACTCAAATTGCCATTATTGAAGATGAAGTCATGGTTGAGCATTATGTAAACCGTAATAGCAATATTTCCTATGTTGGAAACGTCTATCTAGGTAAGGTACAAAACGTATTACCTTCGATGGAAGCAGCATTTGTTGATATTGGTAAGGGCCGTAACGCAGTTTTATATGCCGGTGAGGTTAATTGGGATGCACATGGCTTATCAGATACCGCTCCTCGCAAAATAGAACATGTTCTAAAGAGTGGCCAATCTGTATTAGTTCAGGTGACTAAGGATCCAATTGGTCAAAAGGGTGCCAGATTAACTAGCCAGATTTCTCTGCCAGGTAGATATTTAGTTTATGTACCAGGTGGTGGCATGAGTGGAATTTCTCGCAGATTACCTGATAACGAACGTAATCGTTTGAAAGGTATTTTAAAGAATTTAATTCCAGAACAAGCTGGTGTAATTATTAGAACAGCAGCTGAAGGAGCACCTGAGGCAGAGTTAGAGCGAGATGTAGCGCGCCTTAAAGGACAATGGGAGGATATTGAAAAGAAAGCAAATGATTCAAGTACTTCTGCTCCATCACTTTTATATGGTGAGCCAGATCTAACTGTTCGAGTAATCCGAGATATTTTTAATGAGGATTTCAACAAGATGTTGGTACAAGGTGATCAAGCTTGGGATGATATTCAAAACTATATTGGTCATATTGCCCCAGAACTTGCTAGCAAGATTGAAAAATGGAGTAGTAATCGCGACATATTTGCAGAGAACCGAGTTGAAGAGCAGTTAGCAAAGGCATTTGATCGCAAGGTTTACTTACCATCAGGTGGATCTTTGGTGATTGATCGAACTGAAGCAATGATCGTTATCGATGTTAACACCGGTAAATTTATTGGTAAGGGCGGCAACTTAGAAGAGACGGTTACAAAAAATAACTTAGAGGCGGCCGAGGAAATTGCTCGCCAGCTTCGCCTGCGCGATATGGGCGGAATTATTGTGATCGACTTTATCGATATGACTCTGGAATCAAACCGTGAGTTAGTACTTCGCAGATTAGTTGAGTGCTTAGGCAGAGATAGAACTAAACACCAAGTTGCTGAAGTAACATCTCTTGGTCTTGTTCAAATGACTCGCAAGCGAGTAGGTCAAGGATTAATTGAGGCTTTCTCAACTACATGTGAGAGTTGTGGTGGGCGCGGAATTCATATCCACAGTGAACCAGTAAAAAAGGTTGCACTTGAAAAAGATTTAGATCAGCGTTATTCAAAAACTAGTAAAGCAGTTTCTGATGATGATTCAGATGATTCAAATGATGAGGATTCAGATGATGAAGACTCAGATATTGAAACAACTGATAATAAGGAAGAAACAGTTGAAGTGGCACCAGTTGTAACAGCAGGACGGCGAAAAGGTCGCCGGGCTGTGAGTACTGGGGTTATTTCAACTAATTAACCCGCGCATTTGACCCTAACCGAATCAATCTCTACCCTTATCCATCTAGCCAGATTGATAAGAAGTGATCTTGGTTAATAACTAGAAGGAGCACACGGTGTACGCGATTGTTAAAGCAGGCGGACGACAAGAGAAGGTTTCAGTTGGTGAAACTCTTGTGGTTGATCGCTTAGATGCTGCCGTTGGCGCAAAGGTAACTTTTCCTGCAGTTCTGCTAGTAGATGGCGCAGATGTAACTGCTGATCCAAAAGCATTAGCTTCAGTTAAGGTAACTGGTGAAGTTTTAGCTGAACAAAAGGGACCAAAGATTGCAATCCTTCGTTACAAAAATAAGACTGGCTACCGTCGTCGTCAAGGATTTCGTTCACAACTTACTCGCGTAAAAATAACTGGAATTAACAAGTAACTACTAACTAAGGCAGGTGAAAGAAGATGGCAAGTAAAAAGGGTGTCTCCTCCACACGTAATGGTCGCGACTCAAATCCTCAATACCTTGGCATTAAAAGATTTGCCGGTCAGGTAGTTAAGGGCGGCGAGATTTTAGTTCGCCAACGCGGTACATATTTCCACCCAGGAAAGAATGTTGGAATCGGTAAAGATGACACACTCTTTGCTCTATCTGGTGGATCAGTTGAATTTGGTCGCGCACGCGGTCGTCGAGTAGTAAATATTCTTCCGGTTTCATAATCCCAGCGGAATTTAATTATGGGTCCGCTATCTGCGGGCCCATTTTTATTTGATTTCTAATTAGCGAAAGGAGTTCACATGGCAACCTTTGTTGATCGTGTAACTCTGCATGCTGATGCTGGTAAAGGCGGAGATGGTTGCGTATCTGTACACCGCGAAAAATTTAAACCACTAGGTGGACCAGATGGTGGAAACGGCGGGCGAGGCGGAGATGTTGTATTAGTAGTTGATCCAGATGCCACCACTCTTTTAGATTTTCACCACTCACCACATCGTAAATCAACAGATGGTAAGCAAGGTGCTGGTGATTTTAACAATGGAGCTGAAGGCAAGGATTTAATTCTCTCTGTTCCAAATGGCACAGTAGTTAAAGATGTTAACGGAAATGTGATTGCAGATTTAGTTGGTTTTGGCACAAGATTTATGGCAGCTCAAGGTGGTAAAGGTGGGTTAGGTAATGCTGGCCTAGCAAACTCAAAAAGACGTGCGCCAGGTTTTGCACTCTTAGGTGAACCAGGTGATACTCGCACATTATTTTTAGAGTTAAAAAGCGTTGCAGATATTGGTTTAGTTGGATATCCAAGCGCCGGTAAATCTTCATTAATCGCAGCAATGTCAGCGGCTCGGCCAAAGATTGCTGATTATCCATTTACAACATTGGTACCAAACCTTGGTGTTGTTCAAGCAGGTGAAACTCGCTTTACTGCCGCAGATGTACCTGGCTTAATTCCAGGAGCCAGTCAAGGTAAAGGTTTAGGTCATGAGTTTTTGCGCCATGTTGAAAGATGTGCTGCGTTAGTGCATGTTCTAGATTGCGCAACACTTGAGACTGATCGTGATCCTGTTAAAGATTTTGATGTAATTGAAGAAGAGTTAAAAGAGTATGGCGGTCTATCTGATCGACCAAGAATAATTGCGCTAAATAAGATTGACCTACCAGATGGTAAAGCTATGGCAGATATGGTTGAAAAAACTTTACAAGCTCGTGGTTTTCCAGTATTTCAAGTTTCAGCTGCAAGCCGAGAGGGCATGCAGGAGTTAATTTATGCAATGGCGCAGATAATTCAAAAGGTTAGAAAAGCTCAAAAAGAGGAGCAGGTTGCCAGAATTGTGCTACGGCCAATTGCAGTTGATGATGCTGGTTTCGTTGTAATTGCAAATGAAGATGGCACATTTAATGTGATTGGTGATAAGCCAGAGCGATGGGTTAAGCAAACTGATTTTGCAAATGCTGAAGCTATTGGTTATTTAGCAGACCGTCTTGCTTCATATGGCGTAGAAAAAGAGTTGTTTAAAAACGGTGCTAAAGCTGGAGATGAAGTAAGAATTGGTTCAGGGGAAGAAGCGGTTATCTTTGATTGGGAGCCATCAATTGAAGCAGGTGCTGAATTATTAGCTGGTCCTAGAGGAGAAGATCTTCGTCTTTCCACACCATGGCGAATGGATTTATTAACAGATGACATTGATCAATTAAGTGATGACGAAATTGAAATGCAGTGGGAGTACAATGTAGCTAATCCTAAAACGCCAAGAGTGGATGAAGATGTCCGTTAATATCAGCGCAGCTAAGCGAATTGTTATCAAAGTTGGTTCATCAACACTTACTGGTAAAGCTGGCGCCAATTTAGATCCAGCTGCAATTGATAAATTAGTTGATGTTGTAGCAAAACTTAAGAGTGAAGGTAAAGAGGTAGCAGTTGTTTCATCCGGTGCTATCGCTGCTGGTCTTGCACCCCTTGGACTTAACTCGCGCCCTACAGATCTAACCTCCCAACAAGCTGCTGCATCAGTTGGGCAAGGCTTACTTATGGCTAGATATACCCAATCATTTAATCGATTTAAAATTACAACTTCTCAAGTTCTAATCACATTAGATGATATTACAAAGGCAAAGCATGTAGAGAATATTAAAGAAGTTCTACTTTCTTTGCTTAAGTTAAGTGTTGTTCCAATTATTAATGAGAATGACTCTGTTGGAACTGAAGAAATTAAATTTGGCGATAATGATGGTTTAGCAGCATTAGTTACAAATTTACTAAAAGCAGATTTACTTGTATTAGTCACTGATATTGATGGTCTATATGACGCTAACCCAGCAAAGCCTGGTGCAAAAGCAATTCATCAGGTCAGTGATATCTCAAAAATAGATGCTCAATCTATTGGAGGCATTGGCTCAGCTGGAGTTGGTAGCGGGGGAATGGTGACAAAAATTGAGGCAGCAAAACTTGTTACAGCAGCTGGAATTGGAATGTTGCTTACTAAGTTATCTGATTTACCTGATGCATTAGCTGGTAAGACAGTTGGAACTTACTTCCTGCCTAATTAATTCTTCAGATTAGATATTTCAAGTAGTGCTTTTGCAGTGTCACTTTCATGATCAGAATCAGTTGGATTATCACTTAACTTAACAATCACAGTTCTACTTTCTGGATTGATAAATACAAATTGGCCATGTAGTCCTAGCATTAAACTTGTATTTGGATATGGATGCCAAACTTGTGCGCCATATCCCCAATTGCGATCTAAAGTTGTCACTGGAGTAGTTAGGCGATTTAACCAAGCTTTATCAATGATTTTATTTGGGCCGGCGTATCCACCATTTAAAAACAACATACCAATCCTGGCGTAATCAATACCGGATGCATTAAAGCAACAGAAAGTCTTTTCAGTTCCACCAATTCGATCCACATTCCAGGTAGCAGGATATTTTGCGCCCGCTGGCTGCCAAACATTTTGGCTAAAGTAATCTGCCACTTTTTTGCCAGTCACTTTTTTAATTATCATGCCAAGCATTTGCGTATCTACACTTCTATACTCTGATTTAGATCCCGGCTCAAATGCCATCTTTCGATTATTTTTTAAAAACCAATCGACATCAGTTGAGGCATACATCTGCGCAATTGCTACACCCCAGCCTGAAGGACCAGATGGGTAATTATCACTAACACCCACACCTGCCTGCATATCTAGTAATTGCTTAATTGTTACTAGATCAAAACTAGTTCCCGCTTTTAATTCTGGAAAATAGGTAACAAATTTATCACTTTCTTTAATTTTTCCTTGCGCAATTAATTGCCCAATCATGATTGATGTCATAGTTTTGGCGACAGAGTATGAAGGAAGTTGTGTACTTTGAGTTACGCCATCTTTATACCATTCATATGTCATAACGCCATTTCGGAAAACAATAAATGCGTTGCTATCGGTTTGCTTTAAAAATTGATTAAAGGCTAATGAAGTTCCTTTATACATAATTTCGGCAGGCATTTTTTCAGAAGCAACTGGAATAGCAATTGGCTTTGCGGCTGGATCAATCACATGCCATGGCATAAGTGTTGGCGTCTTTGAGGCAGGTGCTAATCCCAATTTAATCGCAGCAATTGGTTCTGGGTAGTGAATAACTTTAGTGAACACAAATAGCGCCGCATATAAGAGAAGTAGTGAAATTACGGTATTTCTAAGGACTCTAAATAATCGTCGCACATCCGTAGCCTATTTGACCGTAGGCTTAGGTCATGGAAGCCACCTCGATGATTGCAGAGATTGCAAAGCGTGCTCGAGTAGCTGCCCGCACGCTTGCTAATTCAACTACTGAGCAGCGCAATCAAGTTTTGCTTAATATCGCAGATGAACTTGAGAAAAATTTAGATTTAATTTTAACCGCAAATCAGCAGGATATGGCAGCTGCAAAAGCAGCTGGCATTAATGAATCACTGCAAGATCGATTACTACTTACTAAAGAGAGAATAACTTCGATGGCGCAGGCGGCTAGAGATATTGCAAAACTACCTGATCCACTAGGACGAGTTTTAGTTGAACGAAATTTAGATAATGGTTTAAATCTAAAGCAAAAGTCTGTGCCATTTGGTGTGGTGGGTATGGTCTATGAAGCCCGCCCTAATGTGACTGTTGATGCGGCCGTAATTTTAATTAAGTCAGGAAATGCAGCTCTACTTCGTGGCTCATCTACTGCTACGCACAGTAATGAAGTGCTTATTAAAGTAATGAAAAAGGCAATTGCAAGTACTAAAATTTCAGAAGAGATCATCCAATTAATCCCATCTACGGATAGAGCAACTGCGACCGCGCTACTTACCGCTCGTGGCTTAGTTGATCTAGTTATCCCTAGAGGAAGTGCGGCTCTAATTAGATCTGTAGTTGATGAGGCAACTGTGCCAACAATTGAAACTGGCGCTGGAGTTTGTCATGTCTACGTTGATAAATCAGCTGATTTTGATAAAGCGATTGCAATCTTAATTAATTCTAAGTGTGATCGGCCAAGTGTTTGCAACGCTGCTGAGACTCTGTTAGTTCATCAAGATATTGTAGATAAGTTTCTACCTCTAGCACTTGATGCCCTAGCCAAATCTGCTGTAACAATTAATGCTGATGCAAAGAGTAAAGGTATTGCTGATAAATTAAATATTAAAGCTAACTTAGCAACTGAGAAATCTTGGTCAACTGAATACGGCACGCTAGAAATAAATGTGGCACAAGTCAGTGATGTAATGGCAGCGATTGAGCACATCTCTAAATATGGTACTAACCATACTGAGGCGATAGTGGCAGAAGATAAAGATGCTATCTCGCTGTTTACAACGTTAAATGATTGTGCTGCAGTTATGGTTAATGCTTCAACTAGATTTACTGATGGTGGGCAGATGGGCTTTGGCGCAGAGATTGGAATTTCAAATCAAAAGATGCATGCCAGAGGTCCAATGGGGCTTGAGCAAATGACAACTACAACTTGGATTGTTAGCGGAAACGGTCAGATTCGCGAGTGAATTAACACCAGTTATACTCGCCAATTATGGCCGCAATCTCTCGCGATGAAGTCGCAAACTTAGCTAGGTTAGCTCGAATCACTATGAGCGATGACGAGTTAGATCATTTAGCTGGTGAGATGGATGTAATTCTTGGCGCCGTTGCAAGAGTGCAAGAAGTGGCATCATCTGATGTGCCTGCAACATCTCATCCACTTGCTGTAAATAATGTAACTCGTGAAGATGTTGTGCTGCCAAGTTTGACTCCGGAAGAGGCATTATCGGGTGCACCGGCAATTGATGAAGGAAGATTTAAAGTTCCGCAAATTTTAGGTGAAGCGTAATGAGTATTAGAGATAACGCCTCGGTTATGTCGGCAGCACTTAATAAAAAAGAGATTAGCGCAGTTGAGTTAACAAATCAGCATTATGAGCAAATTGCAGCGGTTGATAAAGATGTTCATGCATTCTTGTATTTAGATAAAGAAGGCGCACTTGCTCAAGCAGCCGCAGTTGATAAAAAGCGAGCAGCGGGAGAAAAGTTATCACCACTTGCTGGAGTTCCACTTGCCCTTAAAGATGTAATGACACAAAAAGGTATACCAACTACGTGTGGTTCTAAAATTTTAGAAGGTTGGCGACCACCATATGACTCAACTGTAGTTACTAAATTAAAAAATGCTGGTGTGATTATTTTAGGTAAGACAAATATGGATGAGTTTGCAATGGGATCATCTACTGAAAACTCTGCTTATGGACCAACTCATAACCCATGGGATTTAACAAGAATTCCAGGTGGCTCCGGTGGTGGATCATCAGCAGCCCTTGCCGCATTTGAAGCACCACTTGCAATTGGCACAGATACTGGTGGATCAATTCGTCAACCAGCAGCAGTTACTGGAACAGTTGGTGTTAAGCCAACTTATGGCGGTGTATCTCGCTATGGCTTAGTTGCATTCTCATCATCTCTTGATCAAGCAGGGCCTTGTGCGCGCACAGTCTTAGATACTGCTTTATTACACCAAGAGATTGCAGGTTATGACAATAAGGATTCAACAAGTATTAATCAAGGGGTTCCTGATGTGGTGGCAGCTGCTAAAAAGCTAGATGTTAAGGGAATGAAAATTGGTGTGGTTAAGCAATTAGCCGGTGATGGTTATCAAAAAGGTGTTGAGGATAAATTTAATGAAGCAGTTGCTGAGTTAGTTAAGTTAGGCGCTGAAATTGTTGAAGTTTCTTGTCCCAACTTTGAGTATGCCTTAGCTGCATATTATTTAATTGCTCCCAGTGAGTGCTCATCTAATTTAGCAAGATTTGATTCAATGCGCTTTGGTTTGCGTGTAGGAGATGATGGTGTTAAAAGTGCGGAAGAGGTAATGAATTTAACAAGGCAAGCAGGCTTTGGCCGTGAGGTGAAGAGGCGAATAATTCTAGGAACCTATGCATTATCTTCTGGTTACTATGATGCATATTATGGTTCAGCGCAAAAGGTTCGAACCTTAATTAAACAAGATTTTGATGCTGCCTTTACTAAGTGTGATGTTCTAGTGTCGCCAACTGCACCAACTACCGCCTTTAAAATTGGTGAAAAAAGTAATGACCCTCTTGCAATGTATTTAAATGATATTGCAACTATTCCAGTAAATATGGCAGGTATTGGCGGCATGAGTTTGCCGTGTGGATTAGCAGCAGAAGATAATTTGCCAGTAGGTTTTCAAATTATGTCACCGGCAATGAAAGATGATCGGATGTATTTAGTAGGAGGCGCCCTTGAAGCAGCCTTGCTATCAAAGTGGGGAAAGCCGATCCTAGATTTTGCACCAAAGCTAGTAGGTTCAAAATGAGTTTAAATTATGATCAAGTAATTGAAAAATATGAACCAACGCTAGGGCTTGAGGTTCACGTTGAATTAAATACAAAATCAAAGATGTTTTGTAGCTGTGCTACAGAGTTTGGTGCATTACCTAATACTCAAACCTGCCCGGTTTGTCTTGGGCTTCCTGGCGCCCTACCGGTTGTAAATAAAAGAGCGATTGAGAGCACAATACTTATTGGTCTTGCACTTAATTGCTCAATTGCGCCTTATTCAAGATTTGCTCGTAAGAATTACTTTTATCCAGATATGCCAAAGAATTTTCAAACCTCTCAATATGATGAACCGATTTGTGTAAATGGCTACTTAGACGTTCAAATCCAAACCGATGAAGGTGATAAAACTTTTAGAATTGAAATTGAAAGAGTTCATATGGAAGAGGACACTGGTAAATCACTTCATGTTGGTGGATCAACCGGTCGTATTCATGGCGCTGAGTACTCACTACTTGATTACAACCGAGCAGGAATTCCATTAGTTGAAATTGTTACCAAGATTGTGCCAGATACTGGAAAGTATGCACCGCAAGTAGCACGTGCTTATGTGGCAGCTTTACGCGATATTTTGCGCGGCCTTAAAGTCTCTGATGTAAAAATGGAGCAAGGCTCACTTAGATGCGACGTTAATTTATCTCTTGCGCAAGTTAACAGCGGGAAACTAGGAACAAGGAGCGAAACAAAAAATGTTAACTCACTGCGCTCCGTTGAGCGGGCAGTAATTGGAGAAGTAATTAGGCAAGCAAACAGATTAGAAGATGGTGAGCGGATCATTCAGGAAACCCGTCACTTCTTAGAAGAAAGTGGTCAAACTCGTCCTGGTAGATCTAAAGAGCAGGCTGAAGATTATCGATACTTCCCAGAGCCAGATTTAGTTCCAGTTGTGCCAGATGCAAAATGGATTGAAGAGCTTAAAAAAATATTGCCAGAAAAACCAGCAGACCGTAGAAAGAGATTACAAACTACTTGGTCAGTTCCTGATAAAGAGATGGCAGCTATGGTTAACGCCGAATTACTGGACACAGTTGAAGAGACAGTTCTACTAGGGGCAGATCCAACTAAAGCTCGCAGCTGGTGGCTAGGTGAGATATCTAGAATTGCAAATGATCGATCAGTTTTAGCAACAGAGTTAATATCAGTTAAAGATGTTGCTCAAGTAATTGCGTTAATTACAAAAGGTGAATTAACCGATAAATTAGCTCGTCAAGTTGTGGAAGGTGTTATTGCAGGGGAGGGCTCACCTGCTGATGTGATCACAAAGCGAGGACTTAAGGTTGTCTCCGATGATTCACAACTTATGAAAGCAATCATTGACGCAGTGGCTGCGCAAGCAGAGACTGCCCAGCGGGTGCGAGAGGGAAATATTCCAGCAGCCGGTGCGTTAATTGGCGCAGTGATGAAAGCAACAGGTGGACAAGCTGATGCGGCTAAGGTGCGTGAACTATTACTAAAACACTTAGGGCAATAAACTAATCTCATGAGCGATAAAAAGCCTACAAATAAAATGAAGCCACGATCTGGCTTAGTAACTGATGGCATGGAGCGTGCACCAGCCAGGGGCATGCTTAGAGCAGTTGGATTTAAAGATGAAGATTTTGCTAAGCCACAAATAGGTATTGCATCTTCTTGGAATGAAATTACGCCATGTAATTTATCCCTCGACCGTTTAGCTAAAGCATCTAAGAAAGGTGTAATTGAAGCTGGTGGTTTCCCAATGCAATTTGGAACTATCTCAGTCTCTGATGGAATTTCAATGGGCCATGAAGGTATGCATTTTTCTTTAGTCTCACGTGAAGTTATTGCCGATTCTGTTGAAACAGTTATGCAAGCAGAGCGATTAGATGGAATGGTTACCTTCGCCGGTTGTGATAAATCACTTCCTGGCATGATGATGGCGGCCGCTCGTATGGATGTTGCAAGTGTTTTTGTTTACGCAGGTTCAACTATGCCAGGAAAAGTAGATGGCAGAGATATAACAATCATTGATGCATTTGAGGCGGTTGGAGCGTGCGCTCGCGGATTAATTACACAAGAAGAAGTAGATAAAATTGAACGTGCAATCTGCCCAGGTGAGGGCGCATGTGGTGGCATGTATACCGCTAACACAATGGCAGCAGTTGGTGAAGCAATAGGTTTATCACTGCCAGGATCAGCTTCACCTCCATCAATTGATCGACGTCGTGATGATTACGCAATCAAATCTGGAGCAGCTGTTGTTGAGTTAATTCGTCAGGGAATTACTACTAGACAGATTTTAACTAAAAAGGCATTTGAAAATGCCATCACAGTTGTTATGGCACTTGGCGGATCAACTAACGCAGTACTTCATCTTTTAGCGATAGCTCATGAAGCTGAAGTTGATTTAACTCTTGAGGATTTCCATAGAGTTGGTTCAAAGGTTCCATTACTTGGAGATTTAAAACCTTTTGGTAAGTATGTAATGACTGATGTGGACAAGGTTGGTGGAATTCCAGTAATTCTTAGGGCACTACTAGATGCTGGCTTACTACATGGTGATTGTCTAACTGTTACCGGTAAAACAATGGCTGAGAATCTTAAAGATATTAATCCTCCTGATGCCGATGGTGAAATTCTTAAAGCAGTAAAGAATCCACTTGCGGTAGGTGGTGGCATTACAATTCTTAAAGGCTCACTCGCTAGTGATGGTGCGGTATGTAAGACGGCTGGAGTAGGTGTTGATGTTTTTGAAGGACCAGCAAAGGTATTTGAGCGCGAGCAAGCAGCGATGGATGCGTTAGAGAATGGCTCAATTGTTGCAGGTGATGTTGTAGTAATTAGATATGAAGGACCAAAAGGTGGTCCTGGTATGCGCGAGATGTTAATGATTACTGGCGCAATAAAAGGTGCTGGTCTTGGCAAGACAGTCTTATTAATTACAGATGGAAGATTCTCAGGTGGTACAACTGGACTTTGCGTTGGTCATGTTGCACCAGAGGCTGTTGATGGCGGAGCAATTGCATTTGTAAAAAATGGCGATCGCGTGAGAATTGATACCCAAAAGCGAACATTAGATTTATTAGTGGATGAGAAAGAAATGAATGAGCGAAAGAAAAACTTTAAACCAATTCCACATAAATACCGTCGCGGGGTATTAGCCAAGTATTCAAAACTAGTTGGTAGCGCCTCAAAGGGCGCGGTCTGTGATTAATACTTTTTCGTTATCTAAGTAGGCTCAAATAATGAGATCACAATCTCAGGAGTTGACTAGTGCACGCACTACTTGCGATACTAATGCCATGACGAAAAGCTCACTTATCTCACAAATTGCGATCACATCAGTGGTCGTGGTGATTATTGAGCGTGCGCGCTAACTAGAAAAAGTTAGTTCGCACCCCTCAGATAAAACTGAGGGGTTTTGCTTTAGTAGGCCGAATTAGGAAAGGAAAAGATGAGCAAGATGAATGGTGCGCAAAGTTTAGTTAACGCACTTGAAGCTGCTGGTGTTGATGTCATGTTTGGCATACCAGGTGGCGCCATCCTTCCTGCTTATGATCCAATTTTTGATTCAAAAATAAGACACATATTAGTAAGACATGAACAAGGCGCAGGACACGCGGCAACAGGATATGCCCAAGTAACTGGGCGCGTTGGAGTTTGTATCGCAACTTCAGGTCCTGGTGCAACAAACTTAGTTACACCACTTGCTGATGCGCAGATGGATTCAGTTCCAGTTGTGGCAATAACAGGGCAGGTGCCATCGGCGGCAATTGGAACCGATGCTTTTCAAGAGGCAGATATTCGTGGCATTACCATGCCATTTACAAAACATAATTATTTAATTACAGATCCTGCAGATATTCCGCGCGCGATCGCAGAGGCTTTCCATATTGCAAGTACGGGTAGACCTGGCGCTGTTTTAGTTGATATTGCAAAAGATGCGCTACAAAAAGAGACTACTTTTAACTATCCAAAAAACGTTTCCCTAGCTGGATACAACCCAGTTGTTGAGCCAAAGAGTGAGGCGATTAGAGATGCAGCAGCCTTAATAACTCAATCAAAGAAACCAGTTCTTTATGTTGGTGGCGGTGTAATTAAGGCGAATGCTGCCAAAGAGCTAATGCAATTAGCTGAAATAACTGGCGTTCCAGTTGTTACAACATTAATGGCGCGTGGAGCTTTTCCAGACTCACATAAACAACATCTTGGTATGCCTGGTATGCATGGAACGGTAGCGGCGGTAACTGCTCTACAAAAGGCAGATTTGTTAATTACTTTAGGTGCACGCTTTGATGACCGAGTAACGGGTAAGTTGTCCACCTTTGCACCAAATGCCAAAATCATTCACGCCGACATTGATCCAGCTGAGATTGGTAAGAATCGTCATGCTGATGTTGCACTAATTGGTGATCTAAAAAATATTTTAATTGCGCTAAATCCAGTGACTAAAGCAGCACTTGCTAAAGAATCACAAGATTTAACTCCATGGCTTAATGAGGTTTATGGGTGGCAAACAAAGTTTCCACTTGGTTATGACAAGCCATCTGATGGTTCAGTCTCACCACAGTATGTAATTGAAAGAATTGGCAAGATCTCAGGTCCGGACACAATCTTTACTGCCGGTGTTGGCCAGCATCAAATGTGGGCATCACAATTTATTGGTTATGAAAAGCCACGAACTTGGCTTAACTCAGGTGGGTTAGGAACTATGGGCTATGCAGTTCCAGCTGCAATGGGCGCCAAAGTTGGTGCACCAGATACAACTGTTTGGGCAATTGATGGCGATGGTTGTTTTCAAATGACAAATCAAGAATTAGTAACTTGTGCGCTAAATAATATTCCAATCAAAGTTGCCGTAATTAATAATGAATCTCTCGGAATGGTTCGCCAGTGGCAGACGCTGTTTTATAACCAACGTTATTCAAATACTGATCTGCATTCAAAGAGAGTTCCAGATTTCAAATTGTTAGCTGAAGCTATGGGCTGTGTTGGTCTGCGTTGTGAGAGACCAGAGGATGTAGATAAAACTATTGAGGCGGCAATGGCAATTAATGATCGACCAGTTGTAGTTGATTTTAATGTTCACCGTGATGCGATGGTTTGGCCAATGGTTGCTGCTGGAACATCAAATGATGACATTACAGTTGCCAGATCAATGGCGCCTGTTTGGGATTCACAGGAGTTGTAATGGCTATTCACACCTTGGCCGTTTTAGTAGAAAATTCACCTGGCGTACTTGCACGAGTTGCTTCTCTATTTTCTCGCCGTGGTTACAACATTGATTCTCTTGCAGTTGGACAGACTGAAAATCCGAAGGTTTCACGGATGACTATTGTTTTAAATTTAGAAGGGCATGCGCTCGATCAGGTGAGTGCTCAGTTATTTAAATTAGTAAATGTAATTGGAATTTCAGAGATGAAGGATTCTGATTCATTAAAACGAGAGATTTTATTAGTAAAAGTGGCGAACACAGCTGCTGTTAAAGCAGTAGTTAATAAGTACAAAGCTGTAATTGCTGATGAATCAAAGAGCACAATCTCTATTGAAGCAGTTGGTCAGTCTTCTGAAATTGAATCCTTGCTTACAGAATTAAAACCACATGGAATTCGTGAGTTAGTTCAATCCGGCTTAGTCGCACTTGAGCGAGGGGATCACACCCTGGCTGACCGTACGCTTAGCACCATGGGAACTGCTAACGAGTCAGACCCAAATAGTTCTACAGCTGATTATCAAAATTAATTAAACCAACAAACCGAAGGAGAAATACATGGCAACGATGTATCACGATGAAGATGCAGATCTAGCACTTATTCAATCTAAGAAGGTTGCAGTAATTGGCTATGGATCTCAAGGACATGCACACGCCCTATCCCTACGCGATAGCGGTGTTGATGTTGTAGTTGGTTTGGCAAAAGATTCAAAATCTAGAGCTAAGGCTGAATCTGAGGGTCTTAAGGTTGCATCAGTTGCCGATGCAGTTAAGGGTGCTGATGTTGTAATGCTTCTTGCGCCAGATCACGTTCAGCGCCATATTTATAATGACTCAATCGCGCCAAACATTAAAGACGGTGCAGCGCTATTTTTTGGTCATGGATTTAATATTCGCTTTGGCTATATCAAACCATCTGCAAAAGTTGATGTTTGTATGGTTGCACCAAAGGGACCAGGACATTTAGTTCGTCGTGAGTACTCTGCAGGGCGCGGTGTGCCAGTGATTGTTGCAGTAGAGCAAGATGCAACTGGAAATGCTTGGCCAATCACACTTTCATATGCAAAGGCAATCGGTGGCCTTCGTGCTGGTGGAATTTTAACTACCTTTACAGAAGAGTGTGAAACAGATTTATTTGGTGAGCAATCAGTTCTTTGTGGTGGTGCATCACAATTAGTTATGTATGGCTATGAAACTTTAATTGAAGCAGGATATCAACCAGAGGTTGCCTACTTTGAGTGTTTGCACGAGTTAAAGTTAATTGTTGATCTTATGTATGAAGGTGGAATTGCTAAGCAACGCTGGTCAGTATCTGACACAGCAGAGTATGGCGATTACATCTCAGGTCCTAGAGTTATTGATCCAAGTGTTAAAGAAAATATGAAAGCTGTGCTTGCCGATATTCAATCCGGTGCATTTGCTAAGCGATTTATTGATGATCAAGATGCTGGTGCCCCAGAGTTTAAAGCTCTAAGAGCAAAAGGTGAGGTTCACCCGATTGAGCAGGTTGGTCGCGATCTTCGCAAAATGATGTCATGGGTTAAATCTGGTAACAAAGATGATTACAAGGAGGGAACTGCAGCGCGTGGCTAAACCAGTTGTGTTAATTGCTGAGGAGTTAAGTCCGGCCACTTTAGATGCGCTTGGACCTGACTTTGAGGTGCGCAATTGTAATGGCGCTGACCGAAGTGAATTACTTGTTGCATTATCTAAAGGAGTAGATGCGGTATTAATCCGTTCTGCTACCAAGATGGATGCAGAGGCAATATCTGCAGCAAAAGGATTAAAAGTAATTGCACGTGCTGGTGTTGGATTAGATAATGTAGAAATTCCAGCGGCTACGGCTGCTGGTGTAATGGTTGTTAATGCACCAACTTCAAATATTGTCTCTGCCGCAGAGCTTGCAATTGGATTACTTCTAGCCTCTGCCAGATATATTTCACCAGCTCATGCCGCACTTAAAGGTGGTAAGTGGGCAAGATCTAAATACACAGGTGCTGAATTATTTGAAAAAACTCTAGGAGTTGTTGGTTTTGGCCGGATTGGGCAATTAGTTGCACACCGCATGCAAGCATTTGGAATGGATGTAGTTGCATATGATCCATACCTTCAGCCAGCAAAAGCTGCACAATTAAATGTTAAATTAGTTGAATTAGATGAGTTACTAAAAGTTAGCGATTTTATAACTATTCATCTTCCTAAAACTAAAGAGACCGCTAATTTAATTGGTACTGATGCGCTTAAAAAAGTTAAGCCGACTGTAAGAATTATTAATGCTGCGCGTGGTGGAGTACTAGATGAGAGTGCACTTTATGAAGCATTAAAGAATGGCAAAGTTGCTGGTGCTGGCCTTGATGTATTTGCAACTGAGCCATGTACTGATTCACCACTTTTTACACTAGATAATGTGGTTGCAACTCCGCACTTAGGTGCATCAACGGATGAAGCACAAGAGAGGGCTGGTATTGCAGTTGCAATTTCAGTTCGCAAAGCGCTATCTGGTGAGTTAGTACCAGATGCTGTAAATGTTAAGGGTGGTGTGATTGATGAAGCAGTTCGCCCAGCATTGCCACTTGTTGAGAAGTTAGCTCAAGTAGCAACTGCATTAGCTAGTGACGTAATTGTTTCACTAGATGTTGAGGTAAGAGGTGAAATATCTGCTCTAGATGTTTCAGTCCTTTCAACTAGTGCATTAAAGGGTGGATTAATTGCTATGGGTTGTGAGGATGTTACATATGTGAATGCGCCTAACTTAGCCGCAGAGCGATCTGTAACTTCTGCAGTAATGACGGATCCAGAAAGTCCTGATCACCGAAATTTAGTTTCAGTACGCGCAGCATGTGCTGATGGCAGTCAAGTTTTTGTTAGTGGAACACTTATGGGAATTAAGCAGACTCAGAAGATTGTGGCAATAGACAAGTTAGACCTAGATCTTAAGCCAACAAATAATTTACTATTCCTTCGCTATACCGATATTCCTGGTGTTGTTGGCGTAGTTGGAAATGCGCTTGGCAAATTAAAAATAAATATTGCCGATATGCAAGTTGGTCGTACCCAAGAGGGCGGACAAGCTTTGATGGCACTAACTGTGGATTCAGTAATTCCAAAAGAGGTAATTGAGATAATTGCTAAAGAAACTGGTTCATCACTAGTGAGGTTTGTGAATTTGGTGAGCGAATGAAGAATTTTAATTTAGCAGTAATAGCCGGTGATGGCATTGGGCCTGAGGTTGTTAGCGAGGGACTTAAGGTTTTAGATGCGGTTGCTAAAAAATATGATTTAGTTTTTAATAAAACAAATTATGAATTAGGCGCTGCCTATTGGCATAAAACTGGTGAAACTTTGCCAGATTCAGTTATGGCAGAGATTGCAAAATCTGATGTTATTTTACTTGGAGCAGTTGGTGATCCAACAGTGCCAAGTGGAGTACTAGAGCGTGGATTATTACTTAAATTACGGTTTGCATTTGAACATTACATAAATCTGCGCCCTGCGAAATTATTTCCAGGAGTTACCTCACCAATTACTAACAATAAAGGAATAGATTTTGTTGTAGTCAGAGAGGGAACTGAAGGTTTATATGTTGGCGCTGGCTCGATAAAGGATGAAGGTACAACGAAAGAGCTTGCAATTGAGGAATCAATTAATACCTATAAAGGTATTGAGCGAGTTATCCGAGATGCATTTAATCGCGCTCAATTACGCCCACGAAAAAAACTAACTTTGGTACACAAAAATAATGTGCTAACTCGAGCAGGAGGACTTTGGACTCGAGTATTTAGTGAGGTTGCTAAGGATTTTCCACAAGTTACTACCGACTACTTACATGTTGATGCTGCTTCAATGTTTTTTGTGACTAACCCTGAGCGATTTGATGTAGTAGTTACTGATAATTTATTTGGCGACATAATCACTGATATTGCAGCTGCAATCTGTGGTGGCATCGGTCTTGCTGCCAGTGGAAATATAAATCCAACCGGGGCTTTTCCATCAATGTTTGAGCCAGTACACGGCAGCGCACCTGATATTGCTGGAAAAAACTTGGCTGATCCAACTGCAACGGTATTATCAATTTCTATGATGCTAAATCATTTAGGTGAGGTTAAAGCTGCCAATGATGTTGAGTCAGCTGTTGCTAGAGATCTTGCAAGCCGCGGTGATAAAAAACGTTCAACAACAGAGATCGGTCAAGCTTTAGTAGCGGGTGTGGCATGAAAATAATTAGTAACCCAAGTTCAAATCCAGTCGCTGCAGATGAGCGTAATAAGAAAGTTTTAGAACCAGGTTTTGGTAAGTACTACACCGATAACATGGTCATTGCGCAGTGGAATGAAAATACTGGCTGGGCAGATGCAAAGTTAGAAGCATATGGTCCATTAACTCTTGATCCTGCCACCATGGTTTTTCATTATGGCCAAGAAGTATTTGAAGGAATGAAAGCATATGTTCAACCAGATGGTGGGGTTTCATTATTTAGACCAGAGGCAAATGCAAAAAGATTTGCAAAGTCTGCTGCCCGTATCGCACTTCCTGAAATGCCAGTTGATTTCTTTGTACAAACTATTGAGGCATTAGTTAAAGCTGATAAAGAATGGGTGCCAAAAAAGATTGGTGAATCTTTATATTTACGCCCCTTTATGATTGCAACTGAAGTTGGACTAGGTGTTAGGCCATCAAATCATGCAACTTATGTATTAATTGCAACTCCAGCTGCTGCTTACTTTAATGCAGATAAAGCTGTAACAGTTTGGATTTCAACAGAGTATGTAAGAGCAGCACTTGGTGGAACTGGTGAAGCAAAGTGTGGAGGAAATTACGCGGCTTCTCTTCTTGCGCAAAAACAAGCTGCCAAAGAGGGCTGTGATCAAGTTGCATATATTGATGCAGTAGAAAGAAAATGGGTAGAGGAGATGGGTGGCATGAATCTCTACTTTATTAAGGGAAGTGGTAAAGATGCCAAGATAATGACGCCAAAACTTACCGGCACATTACTTCCGGGAATTACTCGCGATTCAATTTTAACTTTAGCAAATGACCTTGGGTTTAAAACCGAGGAAACAATGATTTCAATTGATGATTGGCGAGATGGTGTTAAATCCGGTGAAATAACTGAGATATTTGCTTGTGGAACTGCCGCAGTTGTTTCAGCTGTTGGAGCTGCTAAAAGTATTCATGGCACCTGGCAAACTGGTGATGGAAAGCCTGGACCGATTACAAATCAGATTCGTGCTGGCCTACTTGGAATTCAACATGGCAGTACTCCTGATAAACATGGCTGGAATAAACGGGTTATCTAATGCCAATTAATGATTCATTTCATATCTATGACACCACACTTCGTGATGGCGCCCAGCAAGAGGGATTAAATCTTTCTGTCCACGATAAGTTAACTATTGCTAAGCATTTAGATGATCTAGGTGTTGGATTTATTGAAGGCGGCTGGCCTGGCGCAAATCCAAAAGATACTGAGTTTTTTAAATTAGCCCAAACAGAGTTAAAACTTAAAAATGCAACCTTTGTGGCATTTGGTGCTACAAGACGTGCCGATGTTAAAGCCGCAGATGACTTATTACTTCGTGCATTAGTTGATTCAAAAGCCCCAGTAGTAACACTGGTAGCAAAGAGTCATGATCGACATGTGGATCTAGCACTTAAAACCCACTTAGATGAAAACCTTGCAATGATCGCTGATTCAATTAAGTTTTTAAAAGCAAGTGGGCAGCGAGTATTTTTAGATGCAGAGCATTTCTTTGATGGATACCTTTCAAATAAGGCTTACGCACTTGAAGTAGTCAGAGTCGCTGCAGAGTCAGGCGCTGATGTTGTAGCGCTTTGTGACACAAATGGCGGCATGCTGCCAGATGAGTTATCAAGTATTGTAAATGAAGTTTTAAGTGCATCAAAGGCCCGCCTTGGTATTCATTGCCATAACGACACAGGCTGCGCCGTTGCTAACTCGCTAGCTGCTATTGCTGCCGGAGTTACTCACGTGCAGGGAACATTAAATGGTTATGGTGAGCGAACTGGTAATGCTGATTTGGTTAATATAATTGCAAATCTTGAGTTAAAAAAAGATAAAATAGTATTACCTGCCGGCAAATTACAAGAAGCTTTTCGTATTTCTCATGCTGTTGCTGAGATTACAAATGTTGCGCCAAGTGCGCGCCAACCATATGTTGGCACATCCGCATTTGCTCACAAAGCAGGACTTCATGCCTCTGCAATTAAGGTAGATCCAATGATGTATCAACATGAGACACCTGAGTCTGTAGGAAATGACATGCGAATGTTAGTTTCTGAAATGGCAGGTCGAGCCTCAATCGAACTTAAATCTGTTGAGCTTGGTATTGATTTAGGTGGAGATAAAGATTTAATAAGTAGAGTAGTTGAGAAGGTTAAAGATCTTGAGGGCAAAGGCTTCACCTTTGAAGCAGCAGATGCTTCATTTGAATTACTACTTCGCACTGAGGTTTTGGGAAAGCGGCCAAGCTTTTTCACCATTGAAGATTGGCAAACAACTGTTCACCAAGATGAATCAGGTAATGTGACTTCAAAAGCAACTGTAAAAATAAGTGCTAATGGTGAAGTGATTTCAGCCCAAGGTGTTGGAAATGGCCCAGTGAATGCAATTGATAACGCACTTAGAAAAGGTCTTGAGAAGTTTTATCCAGAGCTTTCAAAACTTGAGTTAACTGATTACAAAGTACGTATTTTAGAAGGACGCCTTGGCACCGGCGCTGTAACTCGAGTATTAGTTGAGACTAGTGATGGAAATGGTGAATGGAGCACAGTTGGCGTTCATGAGAACGTAATTGCAGCCTCAGCAATGGCATTAGATGACGCGGTTACCTATGGCTTACTAAGGCAAGGGCGCAAACCCGAGTAATCTGCTGATCATGTCCGCTGCACTTATCACCCAGTATGAAGAGCACTTGGCGATGGTGCGAAATTTATCTGATAATTCAATTAGAGGTTATGTCACAGACTTAGAATCATTTTTAAAACATATGAGCAAACTAGGAATTGTTGAGTTTAATCAATTAGAAATTGAACATATCAGGTCATGGCTTGCTAATCTTCAAAGCACTGGTGTTGCAAGATCTACTTTAACTAGACGAATTGTTTCAATAAGAGCATTTACTAATTGGGCAGCAGCAAATGGTTGGCTGAATTCAGATTTGGGCGCAAATCTTGCCGTACCAAAACCACATAAAGTATTACCTGAGGTTTTAAATATTGAAGAGGCCATCACAGTTCTTAAAGCACTTGAAGTTAAGTCAGTGGAGGAGCCAAGTGCTTTAAATATTAGAGACTTAGCTTTAGTTGAGGTCTTATATGGCTCTGGCATTCGAGTTTCAGAATTATGTGGCTTAAATCTTGGCGATGTTGATAGATCAAGAAATACCTTAAATGTTATTGGCAAAGGTGATAAACAAAGAGTTGTGCCAGTTGGCATGCCTGCAATGGCTACTATTGATAATTATCTAAATAAAGGCAGAAGTGAATTTGCTAATCAATCATCTCAAGATGCCCTCTTCTTAGGATCACGTGGAAAAAGAATTGATCAGCGAACTGTTCGTGAAGTTGTTTATGAAGCAATGAAGGCAGTTGGCGCCTCTATGGGACCACATGGACTTCGTCATAGCGCAGCTACACATTTACTAGAAGGTGGCGCAGATTTAAGAACTGTTCAAGAGATTTTAGGTCATGCCTCTTTAGCAACAACTCAGATCTATACACATGTTTCACCTGAGCGTTTGCAATCAGCTTATAAACAAGCACACCCAAGGGCGTAATTAGTAAATGAAGATTGAACTAGGTGTTGCTGTTGCGCAATTAGATCAAAGGATTAAATCTGAGCACTTTGTTAGAGCAGTCCTTTCAGGGCGGCGGCGTAATATGCAAACAGAGTTTGAGCGAATTGATATTAAGCCAGTATTAATTAAAGAAGAGATTAAATGGCAAATTATTTCAAGTGATGGAAAGAAAGATATAACTAAAAATGTGGAGATAGATTTTAATTTTACTCATTTATTTAGCAGCGGATTTGCCAACTTAGTAGTTGATACTCAAACCGAGTCATATCAGGTGCGAATCTCAAAAAAAGATGAGGCGCTAGTTTCAGTAAGCAAAGTGAATTTAAGTAGAGATCTCTCTCATGATCGCCAGAAGCAGCGAATGCTAGCTGAGAGCAATCAAGTATTTAAGGCTCTGGATATGTCAGATCTTTTAGGGCGAATTAAACCTAGCAAGATGGATAAATATAAGCAGGTTGATGAGTTTTTAAGATTAATCAGCCAAACATTAGACACTCAAGATTTAAAACAAGATGAGATTTCTGTTGTTGATCTTGGTTGCGGGCACGCCTATTTAACCTTTGCAGTAGGTGAATTTTTAAAAAATAGATACAAAAAAGTTTCTATTCTTGGCGTTGATGAACGGGATGAATCAAAAGAGCATAATGAAAAAGTAGCCCTGAAACTAAAAGTAGAGGCCAAGTTTATTGCCGCCAAAATTTCTGATACCCCTAATCAAGTAGTTGATATCGCTATCGCGCTCCACGCATGTGATACTGCAACGGATGATGCGATTTATTGGGCAGTTAAAAATAATGCTCAAGTTATTATGGCAGCGCCGTGTTGTATGCATGAGCTGCAAACTCAGATTAAGGAAGCACCTGAGCCATGGGCCTTGTTAACAAAAAATGGACTAGTTAAAGAGCGGTTAGTGGATTTAATAACTGATTCACTCAGAGCGCAAATCTTAAAATTACTTGGCTATCGGGTGGATATTGTTGAATTCATTGGGGGAGAGCACACCGCTCGTAATATTTTAATTAGAGCGGTTAAAACTAATCAAATCTCCTCTGATATTGATAAAGATAGATATCAGCAGATGCTAAGTCAGTGGCAGATAAAGCCATACCTGGCAAAGTTACTTGCCTCAGAGCTAAAAGCTTCGGCGGGTGTTTGAGGTATCAAGTGGTGAGCAGTATGAGTTACTAGTATTTTCACAATTTATACTTTGATAATTTCCAATTGAAATACCAACCATTACCCCAATAACTAGGCTGGTAAGAAGATAGGTGTATTTCACTGGCCAATATTGGTTGATTTATTCAATTCCCCGCATATAAACCCGATAAGGGTGTGGAAATTCGGTCATAAAAGTTCAGGTAGGATTTGCCTCAGCACGGAATGAAAGTTCTGTGACTTCACGCATCTTAAAGTGATTAATTAATTACTAATTAATAACTTATGGACCTGTTCGGTGTAGTTAGAAATAACTACTCGGTTCTAGATGCTAGGGATCTAGCAAGTTGCTAGATCACAAACCGAGTGCTCATTCTTACTAAAAGTAATTAGTAAAAAATGAGCGAAAAGGAGTGTGCCGTTATGGCAGTTGTAACAATGCGAGAACTTCTCGACAGTGGTGTGCATTTTGGTCACCAAACTCGTCGATGGAATCCAAAGATGAAGCGCTATATCTTTACTGAGCGCAATGGCATCTACATCATCGATATCCAACAATCATTAGCCCTTATTGATAGCGCTTATGAGTTTATTAAAGATGCAGTTGCAAAAGGTGGACATGTACTTTTCGTTGGTACTAAAAAGCAAGCACATGAGCCAATTAAAGAGCAATCTGCCCGAGTTGGTATGCCTTATGTAACAGAGAGATGGTTAGGTGGAATGCTTACTAATTTCCCAACAGTTTATAAGCGCGTACTACGGCTTAAAGAGCTTGAGGCTCTTGAGACCGCTAACGATCAACTTTTAACAAAGAAAGAATTACTTGTTCTCCGCCGTGAGCGAGAGAAGTTAAACAAGAACCTTGATGGAATTCGTAATATGACAAAGTTGCCTGCAGCTATTTGGGTTATTGATACTAAGAAAGAGCACCTAGCTGTTGCTGAAGCTAAAAAGCTTGGCATTCCAGTTATTGCAATCTTAGATACCAACTGCGATCCAGATGAGGTTGATTACAAGATTCCTGGTAACGATGATGCGATTCGCTCAATTGCTCTTTTAACAAGAGTAATGACAGATGCAATTGTTGCCGGACTACAGGTTAGATCAGCACAAGCAGCAAAGATTGCTGATAAGGCTGCTGCTGAAGCAGCTGCTGCAGCAGAAAAAACTGCTGAACAACCACTTGCTGATTGGGAAAAAGATTTAATTAAAGAGCCAACAGAGACTGCTGGTGCTTAATTGGCATACACAGCAGAGGATGTTAAAAAACTAAGAGAGCAGACCGCTGCCGGAATGCTTGATTGCAAAAAAGCACTTGATGAAGCCGGCGGTGATTATCAAAAAGCGGTTGAGATCATTCGCGTTAAGGGACAAAAAGGTGTTACCAAGCGCGAAGGACGGGCAACCTCAAACGGTTTAGTTACTGCAAAAGCTGAAGGTGATCTTGGAGTAATGCTTGAACTAAATTGTGAAACTGATTTCGTGGCAAAGGGTGAGAAGTTTCAAGCTTTAGCTGATGAACTTTTAAATCACCTTGCCACATCTAAAATCGGTGAGCTAGATAAGTTTCTACCTTCAAAACTTGCATCAGGTAAAACTGTGCAGGAAGTAGTTGATGAGGGAAATGCTATGTTGGGTGAGAAGATTGAGGTTAAGCGAATCTCAGTTCTAACTGGTTCACCAGTTTCGCTTTATCTACACAAAACATCTCCGGACCTTCCACCACAGGTTGGTGTTTTAGTTCAGTTAAAAAATGCAGCTGAAATTGTTGGCAAAGATATCGCTCAACACATTGCTGCTTTTGCGCCACTATTTGTTAGCCGTGATCAGGTTCCAGCTGATGAGATTGCCAAGGAGAGAAGATTGGCAGAGGAGAGTGCTCGCAGCGAAGGAAAGCCTGAAGCCTCAATTGCAAAGATTGTTGAGGGTCGCGTAACTGGGTTTGTGAAAGAGGTATCACTTCTTGAGCAGGCTTTTGCTAAGGATGCAAAGAAAACTGTTCAACAAATCCTTGATGAGGCAAAGACAGCCGTGTCTGCCTTTAATAGATTCCGCGTAGGTCAGTAAACTTTCCATACAAATTAATTAAAGGAGCGCTCATGCCACGTAAAGGTTATAAGAGAGTGCTCCTTAAATTATCTGGTGAAGTCTTTGGTGGCGAAAAAGGCATCGGTGTTGATCCTGATGTAGTCCACGATATAGCTAATCAAATTGCAGATGTGGTTAGAGGCGGAACAGAAATTGCAGTTGTCGTTGGTGGTGGAAATTACTTTAGAGGCGCAGAGCTACAACAACGTGGCATGGATCGGGCAAGAGCTGATTACATGGGAATGCTTGGCACGGTAATGAATTGCTTAGCACTTCAAGATTTTTTAGAAAAAGAAGGAATTGAAACTAGAGTACAAACTGCAATCACAATGGGCCAGGTGGCAGAACCATATGTGCCACGTCGAGCCATTAGACATTTAGAAAAAGGAAGAGTTGTAATTTTTGGAGCTGGCGCTGGTATGCCATTTTTTACTACCGACACAGTTGCTGCCCAACGCGCACTTGAGATTGGGGTGCAGGCACTACTACTTGCAAAAAGTGGTGTTGATGGAGTTTATGATGCTGATCCACGTAAAGATAAATCTGCTAAAAAATATGAGACTGTTTCCTATGATGAGGTTTTAAGTAAATCCTTAGCAGTTGCAGATGCAGCAGCTTTCTCCCTGTGCCGTGAGAATAAATTGCCAATTGTTATCTTTGACCTAAAAAATAAAGGTAACATTAAGCGGGCGGTAACGGGCGAGAGTGTTGGCACGCTGGTTTCATAAGATAGTAAATCAACAGTAGAGTTGTATTAATAGAAGGAGCAGGCGATGGCAGATCTAACTACTTCACTTTCTGAGTGCAATGTAAAGATGAATAAGGCAATTGATGTTGCCAAAGAGGATTTTGCTGCAATTAGAACAGGCCGGGCGCAACCATCAATGTTCGCCAAATTAATGGTGGACTACTACGGAACTGGTACCCCGCTTTCACAACTTGCAACTGTTCAGGTTCCAGAAGCACGTCTTGCGTTAGTTACTCCATATGACAAAGGCGCTATGGCAGCGATTGAAAAAGCAATTAGAGATTCAGATCTTGGTGTAAATCCTGGCTCAGATGGCACAGTAATTCGAGTTAACTTTCCACAATTAACTGAGGAGCGACGCAAGGAGTTTATTAAGATTGCAAAGAGTAAAGCTGAAGATTCTAAGGTTGCGATCCGGGCTATTCGCCGGGCAGCTAAAGAGGCGATGGAAAAACTAGAAAAAGATGGCAAAGTTGGTAAGGATGATTTAGCTAGAGCTGAAAAAGAGCTTGAAAAAACTACTGGTGAGCACACTGCAAAGATTGATGACTTACTTAAACACAAAGAAGCCGAGTTACTAGAGGTTTAATGATGGCTGACCTGCACGCGATAAATGATGCGATTAACAAACGCGCAGGTCGCAAGTTACTTCCATCTATTTTAGTTTCACTATTTTTATTAGCACTTATCTTTGGTTCAATAAACACTGAACCACTTTTATTTTTTGCTTTAATCTGGGCAGTAATAATGCTTGGCGTGCGTGAGATCGCTCATGCCTATCGAACTGGCGGCATTGAATTACCAGATTATGTTTTAATGACTGCAGCCACTGTTCTACTTGTTGCCACATGGAATGGAAATACCGAAGGCCTTGCCGTATCTGCTGGCCTTACTATTCCAGTTTTAATGATTACATTGCTTTTAATTAGCCAAAAAGATTTTATCAAAAGATCAACATCTGCAGTATTTATTATCTTTTATCTGTCCCTACTAGGTGGCTTTATTTTACTGCTAGCAAATCACCCTGATGGTGCAAAGCGAATTTTTGCTCTCGTTGCATTAATTGCTTGTAATGACACCTTTGCATATTTTGTTGGAGTTTTAATTGGTAAGCATAAGATTGCGCCAAGTATTAGTCCTAAGAAAAGTTGGGAAGGATTAATTGGTGGGGCTATTGCTGCCATAATTGGGGGAGCATTCATTTTCCACTCACTCTTTGAAACTACCTGGGTGGTTGGAGCGGCTATTGGTTTAATGACTGTAGTTACTGCTACCTGTGGTGATTTAATTGAATCAGCCATTAAGCGGGATTTAGCTATTAAAGATATGTCTAATTTATTACCAGGCCATGGCGGCATTATGGACCGATTAGATTCAGCACTTTTTACCGCCCCGGCTGTTTGGTTTGCATTAGAACTCATTGCTCGGTATTTATAGATGGCTGAATTAATATTTGACGCACCAGCTGTTAAAAAGAAGAGTCCAATACATCTAGCTGACTTAACTGTGGCAGAGCGCAAAGCCCGCGCTGAAGAGTTGGGATTACCAGCATTTAGAGCTAATCAATTAGCAGTGCATTTCTTTACTCATCACAGTGATGATATGGAATCATTTACCGATATTCCTAAAGAGCTTAGAGCACCCCTTACTGATGCATTTTTACCAAAATTATTAACATTAGTTCGCTCAGTTACTTGCGATGGTGGCAAGACTAGAAAAGATCTTTGGCGCCTGCACGATGGAGTTTTAGTTGAATCAGTTTTAATGCGTTATACCGATCGCACAACTGTTTGCATATCATCACAAGCAGGATGTGGAATGCAGTGTCCATTTTGCGCCACTGGGCAGGCAGGACTTACTAGAAATTTAACTGCTGCTGAAATTACTGCTCAAGTTGTAATGGCAGCAAAGGCTTGTGATTTAGGTGAGATGCCAGGTGGGCCAACTCGATTATCTAATGTTGTTTTTATGGGTATGGGTGAGCCGATGGCTAATTACAAATCAGTAATGCAAAGTATTAGAAATATTACCAATCCACAACCAGATGGTTTAGGAATTGGCGCTAGATCTGTAACACTTTCAACTGTTGGTTTAGTTAGCGGAATTGAAAAGTTAATTGCAGAAGATCTTCCAGTGACACTAGCTATTTCACTTCACACACCAGATGATGAGTTACGTGACAGCCTAGTTCCTGTTAACTCAAGGTGGAAAGTGAAAGAGGTATTAGCTGCTGCTGATAAGTATGAAGCCAAGACCGGCAGGCGCTACTCAATTGAGTATGCATTAATTAGAGATATTAATGATCAAGCATGGCGAGCAGATTTACTGGGCAGAATGCTTAAGAATAAAAATGCGCATGTTAACTTAATTCCATTAAATCCAACCCCAGGTTCTAAGTGGACAGCATCTAGAGCTGAGGATGAGGCAGCCTTTGTTGAGATTTTAGAAGGCTATGGCGTGCCGGTGACGGTGCGAGATACCAGGGGTCGAGAGATAGATGGTGCATGTGGACAACTTGCTGCATCACAGATTGATAACAACTCCTAGATTAGTGATTAAAGTATTGATAACCGCTGCGGTGCTAACTAGACTTCCACTACATTTCAGTTTCCACATCTTAGGAGTAAATAATTGAAGACTCTGCAAAATTTTATTAATGGCAAGAAGGTAAGTGCTACCTCAGATAAGGTTCAAGATTTAATTAATCCATCAACTGGTGAGGTATTTGCTAAAGCTCCAGTCTCAAACGCATCTGATGTTGATAAGGCGATGAAGTCAGCAGCTAATGCTTTTGAAGTTTGGAAAGAGTCAACACCAGGTGAGCGTCAAAAAGCGATTAATAAAATTGCAGATGCAATTGAAGCCAGAAGTGAAGAGTTAATTGGGATTGAATCAGAAAATACTGGTAAACCAATTGCAGTAACTAGGGCAGAAGAGATTGGCCCAATGCTTGATCAAATTAGATTTTTTGCAGGTGCGGCTAGAAATTTAGAAGGAAAATCTGCTGCGGAATACTTTAAGGGACACACATCATTTATTCGCCGCGAACCAATTGGAGTTTGTGCGCAGGTAACACCATGGAATTACCCAATGATGATGGCGGTATGGAAGTGGGCACCAGCGATTGCTGCAGGTAACACAGTAGTTCTAAAGCCAAGTGA
Source organism: Candidatus Nanopelagicus abundans (assembly GCF_002288305.1). Taxonomy (GTDB): domain Bacteria; phylum Actinomycetota; class Actinomycetes; order Nanopelagicales; family Nanopelagicaceae; genus Nanopelagicus; species Nanopelagicus abundans. The sequence continues at coordinate 801,523 of NZ_CP016779.1, read as the reverse complement.
TACAACTCCAGTTTCAACACTTTGGATGGCAGAGTTAATGCAGGAGTTTCTTCCTGAGGGTGTAATAAATGTTGTAATAGGAGATCGAGATACTGGTCGGGCATTAGTTGAGCATGAAATTCCGCAAATGGTTTCAATTACTGGTTCAGTTCGTGCTGGTATGGAAGTAGCAGGAAGTGCTGCAAAAGATTTAAAGAAACTACATTTAGAACTAGGCGGTAAAGCACCAGTTGTAATATTTGATGATGCCAATTTAGAAGCAGCTTGTGAATGGATTGCAGTTGCCGGCTACTTTAATGCGGGTCAAGATTGCACCGCAGCTACTCGAGTAATTGTGGAAGCAAGTGCTTATGATGATGTAGTAGCACTACTTTCTGAGCAGGCAAAAAACGTAATTAAAGTTGGCATGCCAAATGAGGATGTATTAGTTGGGCCAGTAAATAATGCTAATCAACTAGCTAGAGTGCAAGGCTTTTTAGATCGAGTGCCGGCTCATGCCAGAGTCACAGCTGGTGGTACTGCCATTAAGCGCCCTGGTTACTTCTGGAACCCAACTGTGGTTGCAGATCTAAAACAAGATGATGAGATGATTCAAAGTGAAATATTTGCGCCAGTTATTACGGTACAAAAATTTAGCGATGAGGCTCAAGCTGTTAAGTATGCAAATGGCGTTAAGTATGGGCTAGCTTCAAGTGTTTGGACTAAGGATCATGGCCGGGCTATGAGAATGGCCAAAGCCTTTGACTTTGGTTGCGTCTGGATTAACACCCATATTCCTATGGTGGCTGAGATGCCACACGGTGGATTTAAGCACTCAGGCACAGGAAAAGATTTATCTTCCTATGGATTTGAGGAGTACACCCGAATCAAACACGTCATGACTAACCTAAACGCCTGATAGATTTTCCCCAACCTTTCCTGCCACCACCTCGATAAAGAAGAAAAGAGAGAAAATGAAGAAAGACATAAACTCAATATCTCCTGAAGCTCGCGCAATAATTCGCGCCCAGCTATCACGCCGTTCTTTATTTGCTGGTGTTGGAGCAGTATCTGCAGCCGGAATATTAGCTGCTTGTGGAACTGGTTCATCGACTGGAGCGAAAGCAATTGTTGATGTTAGTGATAGTGAAAAAATTGTTCGCTGGGCAAATTGGCCACTTTATTTAGATTTTGATGATGATACAAAGATTTATCCAACTCTTGCTGCATTTGAAAAGCAAAGTGGATTAAAGGTTACTTATGAAGAAGCAATTGATGATAACAATACTTTTTATGGCAAGGTGCAGGGACAATTATCAATCGGTTCAGATATTGGATATGACATAGTTTCACCAACTGATTGGATGGCAGCAAGATTTATCGAACAAGGTTATGCACAAAAACTTGATCCTGCTAATGTGCCAAACAAATCAAATATCCGAGCAGTTCTAGCTGATGTTGGTTATGACAAAGGTCGCCAATATTCACTCACCTGGCAGTCAGGTTTTGCAGGTTTTGGATGGAATACCCAAAAACTTCCTAAGGGTGTTCGAACAATGGAAGATTTATTTGCACCAGCAAATAAAGGAAAAGTTGTTGTGCTCTCTGAGCTTCGCGACACAATTGGTGTGATCATGCTCTACCAAGGCGTGGACCCATCCTCTAACTTCACCGAGGATCAATTTATGAATGCAATTGATTTCTTTAAGGGAAAGATTGCTGATGGATTTATTCGCCAAGTAAAAGGTAACTCATACTCTGAGGATCTAAAGCGCGGAGATGCTAACGCAGTAATTGGCTGGTCTGGTGACATATTTATTCTTAAATCTGAATCAGATGGCAAGTTTGATTTTGCTATTCCTGAGTCCGGTGGCACATTATGGAGCGATAACATGTTGATTCCATCAACTTCAACCCATAAGAAAAATGCTGAAAAATTAATGAACTATTACTACGAGCCTGCAGTAGCCGCTGAGGTTGCAGCTTATGTAAATTACATCTGCCCAGTAGAGGCAGCGCAACCTGAGTTGGAAAAAATCGATCCTAAACTTGCAGAGAGCCCATTTATATTCCCAGATGCGGCAACTCTGGCAAAGGTTAAAGTCTTTAGATCACTCTCATCCGATGAGAGCACTAAATTCCAGACAGCTTTTGACGAAGCTATCGGAAATTAAGGAACGATAAGTATCTAGTTATGGCGAACAGTAAAGTTTCGCAAGATACTGGTGATTTAAAATTAGATCGTATTTCCAAACACTATGGAGATTTTTGTGCTGTTGATGATCTCTCATTAGTTGTTCCAGATGGTTCATTTTTCGCTCTCCTTGGACCATCTGGTTGCGGAAAAACTACAACACTTAGAATGATTGCAGGCTTAGAAGAGCCATCAGCAGGAACAATTTCAATTGGTAATACTGACATAACTACCCAAAAACCTTATCGACGAAATGTAAATACAGTTTTCCAAAATTATGCACTCTTTCCTCACTTAACAATCTTTGAAAATATTGCCTTTGGTTTGCGCAGGCGGGGCGTTAAAGATATTAAAACTGAGGTAGAAAATGCTTTAAATCTAGTTGAGATGGGCCACTTATCTGAGCGCAAGCCAAATCAATTATCAGGTGGACAGCAACAAAGAATTGCCGTCGCTAGAGCAATTGTTAATCGGCCTGAAGTTTTACTTCTTGATGAGCCGTTGGGCGCACTTGATTTAAAGCTGCGTAGGCAGATGCAAATAGAGTTAAAACGTATCCAAACTGAGGTTGGAATTACATTTATTCATGTTACTCATGATCAAGAAGAAGCAATGACGATGGCTGACACTATTGCGGTAATGAATCAAGGAAAGATTGAGCAGATGGGTAGTGCGACTGATCTTTATGAGGCGCCAAAGACTGCGTTCGTTGCCAACTTTTTAGGCCAATGTAATTTAATTAAAGGAAAGATCACTTCAAGATCTGCAGATAAGGCAACAGTTACGGCAAAGGGATTAACTTTTGAGGTACCACTTTCCAGAGTTGCCACCACAAATGATTCAGTCTTTCTTGGCGTGCGACCTGAAAAATTAAGGCTTGACGATACTGGAGTTAATTCAATTAAAAATTGTGTTGTAATTGATCGTTCATTTGTTGGAACTTCAACTCAGTATTTAGTTAAATCACCATGGGATTTAGATCTTGTAGTTTTTGAGCAAAATGATGAAGGATTGCATGATCTTAGAGTTGGCGATACGGTCTCACTTGAGTGGGATCCAGAACATACATTTGCATTAGATGGTGCTGGTGATATAAATGCTGGCGCTGACCTTGATGATGACGAGTAGTAGATGGCATTTCTGCATGCAGTAGGAAGTAAGGGATCACAAGCTAAGGCCAACCTTAAATCACGCTCTCTTACTCCATACTTACTTTTAGCTCCCGGATTAATTTGGTTAGTTACCTTTTTTATAATTCCGATATTTTCTTTAGCAAGTACTTCCACCATGGTTCGCCCTGAGGGTGCTCAGATCGGTACCTATGTTCAAGAGCTTCGTTTTGCAAACTATATAGATGCATTTATGACAAATAAGGATCAGTATTTAAGATCCTTTGTCTATGCAGCTTTTGCCACAATATTGGCGTTAGCAATTGCTTATCCACTTGCATACACAATTGCCTTTAAATCTGGCAAATACCGCAATATTTTATTAGTGCTTGTGATTGCACCTTTCTTCACTTCATTTTTACTAAGGACTATTGCTTGGACTCAAATTTTATCTGACTCAGGTCCAGTAGTTTCAGCAATTAAAATTTTGCCATTTGTCGATGAACTATTTCGAATAAATAACACCTCAGCAGCGGTTGTGATTGGTCTTGCCTATAACTTTCTACCATTCATGACATTACCTTTATATGCAAGCCTTGAGAGGATTGATCCGCGCACACTTGAAGCAGCTGGGGATCTATATTCAGATGGATTTACTACATTTAGAAAAGTTACCCTGCCATTATCAATGCCAGGCGTCGTTGCTGGCACGCTTCTAACATTTATTCCAGCAGCTGGTGATTATGTAAACGCAGCAATTCTTGGTAACCCAAGCACAAAGATGATTGGAAATGTGATTGAATCTCGTTTTTTTGCAGTCGTAGATTACCCAACTGCAGCTGCTCTTTCTTTCACATTAATGGCGACTATTTTAATTTTAGTAACACTTTATATACGAAAATCTGGAACGGATGAATTGGTATGACAATGACATCTGCGCCAATGCCATCACTTCGCCATCGCACTTCAAGGTGGTTTTCAAGGAATTTAATTAGAATTTATGCAGGCCTTGCATTTATTTACTTGTTTATTCCAGTTGCCTATACCTTTGCATTTTCATTTAATAATACTGGAAAAAGTAATTTAGTTTGGCAGGGATTTACCTTAGATAATTGGAAAAATCCTTGTGGCGCCCCGCAAGTTTGTGAGTCAGTAGCTAATTCATTAAAGATTGGTGTGCTGTCAACGGTAGTAGCAACTATTTTAGGAACGATGATTGCCTTTGCAATAGGACGGCATAAATTTAAAGGGCGAACTACAACTAATCTTTTAATATTCCTGCCTATGGCTACCCCCGAGGTAGTACTTGGAGCATCACTTCTTGCTATGTTTTTGAATTTAAGAATTAACCCAGGATTTTGGACAATTGTGATTGCCCATGTGATGTTTTGTATCTCATTTGTTGTTGTTACCGTTAAAGCGCGTATTGCATCCCTTGATCCAAAACTTGAGCAAGCTGCAATGGATTTATACGCAAATGAGCGAGAAACCTTTAGGTATGTGACTTTGCCATTAGTTATGCCTGGAATTGCTGGAGCTGCGCTATTGGCATTCTCTTTATCTTTTGATGATTTTATTATTACTAACTTTAACTCTGGTGTGGTTTCAACCTTTCCAAAGTTTGTTTATGTCTCAGCTGCTAGAGGAATTCCGGCCCAAGCGAATGTGATTGGTAGTGCGATGTTTTTCATCGCTTTAATAATTGTAATAGTTGGTCAAGTAGTTAGCCGGCAACGCAAGAAGGTATAAAAGGATTACTTATTTAGCCATCTAATCCGTATGGATCATTTTCATTCATATTTCGTCTTCTAATTCTTATTTTATGAACAGGCCTATTAGTTTCAGCATCATAAAGTTCGATTCTTTTACCGAAAATCAGATTAGCTAGCCAATCAAGTATTTTCATTTAACCCCTAGGCTTACGAAATAGGAACTACCAAGTTTGTAATATTACTACTCATAGGGGTTTTTTCATCTTTTTCTTATAGCTTTCTTGTGATGAAAAAAGGAGATATATACTTCACTTATGGCCAATATCGGCAATATGTATGGCCCTGATTTCACATTCCTTGGTATTCCAAGATGTGATTTAGATAAGCCGTTTATTTAGTTTTAAATCCATACATATTCGGGCTATGTATGAACCTTCTAGATTTCTAGAATTAGCAATAATCTACAGCCAAGGTCTGACATTCACTAGATTTTGAACAAATTAGGATGGATATGGGCAACCATCCCTTGTAATAACTGAATCCACAATTTACTCTCTATAGGTGAATAAGAGACTGATTGCCCTTTTATCAATACTTTCACTTTTCCTAACTCTGCCCACATTTCCAGTAAATGCTGCGGCTAAAGCAGGAGCTAAATGCACAAAAGTTGGTGTCAAGAGTGTGGTTAACGATAAATCTTATATATGCACTAAATCTGGAAAAAAACTCACATGGCTAGAATCTAAGAACAAACAATCAGCACCTGGCCTACCAGGAGGATTTGAAACTAATACAACTTACTCAACCGATATTGGCTATGAGCACCAGTTTGATCGTCCAAACGCCATTGATCCAGGAACTCCTACTGAATGGAAAGCGATGGAAAGCCAATCTTCAGTGCAAAAATTAGGTTTTAGAATTAAGAAATACCAACTTGGTCAACAGCGCCCAAAATCTTTAGTAACAAGTAAATCTGATTTACTCAGTGCGGACGCATGCAAAATGCCAGATAGATCAGGGGATTATTTCCTAAGAGCTTTTCCTTCATCAGGAAATGAACAATTTGTAGTGGGAAGAGGTGCTTACCCTAAACCGAAGGTAACTATTCAGGTAGTACCAATTTTTGCAGAAGATACCGCTAAGCCAACAAGGACTCCTGAAGAAGAGTACGGAAAGTATTTTAACTTTATAAAGAACTGGATTGAATATTCCAGCGATGTACCTAGTGAAGTCTTAATTCGATATCCAGATAAGTACTTATCATTTTCAAAAAAGATAAAGCCATATGAAATCTCACATAAATTAGAAAGACCCCACCCAACTTTTGCTAACGATCTTTTAGCTGAGGTTGACTCGCAAATTAATTTCTCTGGCGCACAAATGGTGGTGGTTGTGGTGCCGGGTGGAACTCCACTTGATGTGATTCAACAAGGACCACTTGGTGATTTCATTACCCAAGAAGGAACTATTGGAGCTGGTTCTTCTGTTTATCCTGATACTTATGCAAACCCACTTCGACTTCAATATGCCGGATTAGCACACCCATATTGGTGGATTCATGAGTTCTTCCACCTTGGTATTCCACTTGATGATCACTACGGTGATCAAAGATTTGATGTTAACTCAGAGTATGGAATGGGTTGGTGGACACTAATGACTCCAGGTGGAGGAGATTTGTCAATCTGGGAGAAATGGATATTGGGTTACATTGCAGATTCCCAAGTTAGATGTGCAGACAAATCAAATACATCTTTACATTGGCTTGCACCTTCTAGTGTTAAGACTACCGAGGACAAAGCTTTGATAATTCCTTTAAGTCAAACCAAAGTGATTGTAATCGAGTCAATTAGAGCTGCGGGAATGTATTACAAATGGCCAAAAAATACATGGGGCGCACTAACTTATGTAGTAGATGTTACTAAAGAGATACATGGTTATGGAATGACATTGATTTTGCCACAAAATAGGTCTGCAGGTACTCTTCCTTACAAGTTAGCAGAAGCCCCGTTACGTATAGGTGAAAGTGTTACTTATGAAGGAGTGAAAATCTCGATTGTTGAATCTGGTAATTTTGGTGATGTAATTAAGGTTGAGAAAGTTGCTTAATAGAATATGAGAAAAAACTTATGACCAATATCGGCAATATGTATGGCCCTGATTTCACATTCCTTGGTATTCCAAGATGTGATTTAGATAAGCCAGATAGTTATAAGGGAGCAGATGTTGTAATTGTTGGTGCGCCAATAGATAGCGGAACTTCTCACCGATCAGGTGCAAAAATGGGGCCACAAGCTATTCGTATGGGTGATTATCTTCCTCATGATGCATCTCGTCCGCATCTTGCAATGCGGATTGATCCGCTGCAAAAGCTAAAAATATTTGATGCTGGTGATCTTTTAATGCCAGGTGGAGATTTAATCAACTCATTAAAAGTATTAGAGGTAGCAACTGAAAAGATTTCAAAAGCTGGTGCTATTGCGGTTGTATTAGGCGGGGATCACTCAATTGCTTCCGCTGATGTAACTGGTATTGCTAATCATTTAGGTAAAGGCAAAGTTTCAATGATTCATTTTGATGCTCATGCTGATACTGGTGAGGATCAATTTGGCGCACTAATTGGCCACGGCACACCAATGCGAAGATTAATTGAATCAGGATCAGTTCGAGGTGATCGCTTTTTACAATTAGGTCTTCGTGGTTATTGGCCAGATGATGCCACTTTAAAGTGGATGGTTTCTAAAGGAATGAAATCTTATGAAATGACAGAGATTCATCACCGCGGCATGAAAGCTGTATTAGATGAATCATTTTCAATTCTTACAGATGGTTGTGATGGCGTGTTTTTATCTGTTGATATTGATGTGGTTGATCCTGGAATGGCGCCAGGTACTGGCACACCAGAGCCAGGAGGCATGACAAGTCGAGAGTTACTTGAAGCTGTTAGAAGAATTTGTTTAGAACTACCAATTGTTGGAATTGATGTAGTTGAAGTGGCACCTGCATATGACAGCAGTGATATCACTGCGATCTTGGCTAATCGAGTAGTGCTAGAGGCGTTAAGTGCGATAGCGCTTAAGAAAGTGGGCGGTAAATACTCTGCAACCCGAAATTTATTAGATAGAGATTAATTTTTAACAGAAGCTATTGCTTCATCTAATACTGAAAGACCATCTTTTAGCAGATCTTCATCAATAATTAGTGGCGGCAGTAATCTAATTACATTTGCGTATGTTCCAGCTGAGAGAATTAATACTCCCTTACTAATGCAATACTTAATAATTGCTAATTGAGCATCTGAGTTTGGCTCATTACTGCCAGGTTTAATTAACTCAATCGCTTGCATAGCGCCCCGGCCTCTAACCTCACCAATAATGGAGTATTTCTTTGCCATCTGAAGGAGGGCGTCATTCATAATTTTGCCAATTTTATTAGCACGCTCTACTAAATTATCTTTTTCGATGGTTTCAATAGCGCCAAGAGCGGCAGCGCATGCAACGGGATTTCCACCATATGTGCCACCTAGTCCGGAAAGATGAATTGAATCCATAACGTCAGCTCTACCAGTTACTCCGGCAAGTGGCAGACCGGCAGCGATTCCTTTAGCGGTGACAATTAAATCTGGAACGACAGATTCATCTTCACAGGCAAACATATGCCCAGTTCTACCAAACCCAGTTTGTACTTCATCTGCAATAAAAATAATTCCGTTTTCTTTACAAAATTTGGCAAGCCCAGGTAGAAAGCCCTTACACGGAACGATAAATCCACCTTCACCAAGAATAGGTTCTATAACGATACAAGCGACATTACTGGCGCCAATCTCTTTTTCAATTTTATGGATCACCATGGATAAAACAGAACTCTCACAAGGTTTAATGCATGCATCGCATCGATATGGATATGCCATCGGCATTCGGTAAACCTCTGGAGCAAAGGGCCCAAATCCATCCTTGTATGGCATGTTCTTCGCTGTCATTGCCATAGTTAAATTAGTTCGTCCGTGGTAACCATGCTCAAAAACCACAACTGCAGATCGCTTAGTAAATTTACGAGCAATCTTTACGGCATTTTCAACTGCTTCAGCACCTGAGTTAAAGAGAGCCGATTTCTTCTTATGAGTACCTGGTGTTAAGCGATTAAGTGCTTCACAGACTTCGACATATCCGGTGTATGGCACAACCATAAAACAAGTATGAGTAAATGCATCTATTTGAGTTTTAACATTCTCAATTACTTTTGCAGATGAATGGCCAACATTTAACACCGCAATTCCTGCGCCCAAATCTAAAATTGAATTGCCATCAACATCCATAATTATTGAACCTTCAGCTCTTTCAATAAATACTGGGAAAGCTGTTCCAAGTGAGGCTGATACCGCCTCTGCTCTTCGTTTAATTAATTGCTCTGATTTTGGTCCAGGAATAGCAGTAACTAAATTACGCTTTTGCGCAATTGGGTTTTTTGCCTCTGAGTACATGCGTAAATGCTAGCGGATAGGGTCAATCACTGGCGCAGTTAAGATACTCACATGCGCGAGATAGTCATTTTGGGCTCAACTGGATCAATAGGTGTTCAAGCCCTAGAGATTGTTGCTGCCTATCCAGATAAGTTTCGAGTTATCGGGCTAAGTGCGGGGCGAAAAAATCCAGCATTACTAATGCAACAGGCTAAAAAATTTAATGTGCCAATTGTTGGCAGTATGGCAGCTGCTCCTAAAACAGATGGAGTTAAGGTAATTGATGGTGATAATTCATCAATTGAGATTGCAGCATTGCCTTGCGACATTGTTTTAAATGGCATTACTGGATCAATTGGGTTAGGCCCAACACTTTCTGCGCTAGCAGTTGGAAATAAGGTTGCTTTAGCAAATAAAGAGTCTTTAGTTGCTGGCGGAGAATTAGTCATGAAATATGGCAGCGATAAATTGATTCCAGTCGACTCTGAACACTCTGCTATTTATCAAGCATTATTGGCTGGAAAAGTAAGTGATGTTAAGAAACTTGTTTTAACTGCAAGTGGTGGTCCATTTAGAGATAGAGCAGATCTATCTGATGTCAGCGTTGCTGATGCTTTAAATCATCCAACATGGTCAATGGGTGAGGTAGTAACAATTAACTCTGCCACCTTACTTAATAAAGGACTTGAGATTATTGAAGCTCATTATTTGTTCGGACTTTCATACGATGCGATCGAAGCAGTAATTCATCCGCAATCTGTTGTGCATTCACTTGTTGAATTTATTGATGGTTCAACTATTGCTCAAGCATCACCACCAAATATGAAAGGGCCGATTGCTTACGCACTTTCTTATCCAGAGCGAATAAATAAAGCATGCGAAGCTATTGATTGGAGTAAGTCACATACTTGGAATTTTTCACCAATTGATAATAAAAAGTATCCTGCAGTTGAGTTAGCAAAAAATTGCGGCAGATCAGGTGGGGGATTACCAGCAATTTATAATGCAGCAAATGAGGTGGCGGTTGCCGCATTTTTAGCATCACAAATTAAATTCACAGCGATTATTGAGGTGGTTGAGCGAGTAGTTAACGCATTTATTAGTAACACTGCAACTACAATTAGAGACATATCCGATGTCAGTGGCATAGAGCAGAGTGCGCGAATTAAAGCTGGTGAGTTTATAAAGGAGATCTCTTAAATGGCATTTATCGGTATAGTAGCTTTTATTGCTGCTCTTTTAATTTCAGTAATGATTCATGAGGCCGGACATTATTTAACAGCTAAAAAGTTTGGTATGAAAGTTACTGAATTTTTTATTGGTTTCGGAAAAAAGATTTGGTCTACTCAGCGAGGTGAGACTGAGTTTGGTGTTAAGGCGATTCCAGCTGGTGGTTACTGCCGAATTGTTGGAATGTCACCGAGGGAGGAACTATCTGAGGCTGATAGTGATCGCGCATTTGTTAAAGCTGGAGTTGGCCAAAGACTAATCGTTTTAGGTGCAGGCTCTTTTCTGCACTTCGTAATTGGCTTTGTTTTACTACTAACTCTGTTTTTATCAGTTGGTGTTACATCTGTTACCAGCACTATTGAAAATGTGAGTGAGTGTATTCCACAAAAAGCTAATGAGGTTTGCTCTGAAAAATCTGTGCCATCACCTGCTAAAAAAGTTGGAATTTTACCTGGCGATAAAGTCATAAAAATAAATGGGCAAATCTATGAGGAGTGGGTAGATGTAATAGGAATTATTCGTGCATCATCAGGAAAGCAAATTGAGATTACTGTTGAAAGAAATGGTATGCCAATGAACTTCTTAGTGACGCCAGCAAGCAGAGATTTAAATGGTGAAAAAGTTGGTGTTCTAGGTGTAATAAATACAGTTGGCACAATTACCTATGCACCATTTACAGCAACTGCTAAGGCAACTAAATACACTGGTGAAATATTAAAAAATAGTTTGACATCATTATTTACACTCCCTGCAAAGATTCCAGATTTGGTAAGACAAACCTTTGGTGGAGAAAAGCGAGATGAACAAGGATTAGTTGGTGTTGTAGGTGTAGCAAGAGTAAGTGGTGAAACAGCTAGTACTGATGTTTTAACAGTGCGAGAGAAGGTAGCTACTTTTATTTTAATTATTGCCTCGCTTAATTTGTTTGTTGGAATGTTTAATTTACTTCCACTTCTGCCACTAGATGGTGGACATATGGCAGTTGCAATCGCAGATGGTGTTAGAAACTTCCTAGCTAGGCGGCGTGGATTTAGTAAGCCTGCACCATTTGATGTTGAGCGATTAGCGCCAATAACTATGGTCGTCTTTATTTTTATGGCTTCTTTATCACTTCTTCTGCTCACGGCAGACATATTTAATCCAATCAGACTTAATTTCTAGATAAGATTTAGCCATGGTTGATTTAGGTATTCCATCAGCACCAGCGCCAACTTTGGCGCCACGTCGAAAAAGTAGGCAATTAAAGGTTGGTTCGGTATTAGTTGGCGGAGACGCCCCTGTCTCAGTTCAATCGATGTGTACAACTCTCACAGCAGATGTTGATTCAACTTTGCAACAGATTGCTGAATTAACTGCTTCTGGTTGTCAAATAGTTAGAGTTGCTGTTCCTTCACAAGATGATGCAGATGCATTAGCTCAGATTGCTAAAAAATCACAGATTCCAGTAATTGCTGATATTCACTTTCAGCCTAAATATATATTTGCAGCAATTGATGCAGGATGTGCTGCGGTTCGAGTAAATCCAGGAAACATTAAACAATTTGATGACAAAGTTAAAGAGGTTGCAAAAGCAGCCGGTGATGCAAAGATTCCAATTAGAATTGGTGTTAATGCTGGTTCACTTGATCCGCGATTACTTGCAAAGTATGGCAAGGCAACACCTGAGGCATTAGCTGAGTCAGCTTTATGGGAAGCATCCTTATTTGAAGAGCATGGCTTTAGTGATATTAAAATTTCAGTTAAACATCATGATCCAGTAACAATGGTGAAGGCTTATCGTATTTTGGCAGCTAAATGTGATTATCCATTACATCTTGGTGTTACTGAGGCAGGCCCGCTATTTCAAGGAACAATTAAATCCTCAACAGCATTTGCCATATTACTTGCTGAAGGAATTGGTGACACGATTCGTGTTTCACTATCTGCCCCACCCGTTGAAGAAGTAAAGGTTGGAATATCTATTTTAGAATCACTTAATTTACGCCAACGTAAATTAGAGATTGTCTCTTGTCCTTCATGTGGTCGCGCGCAAGTTGATGTTTACTCATTAGCTGAAAAAGTTCAAGCAGGATTGCAAGGAATGACTGTGCCACTTCGAGTTGCAGTAATGGGTTGTGTAGTTAATGGACCGGGTGAGGCAAGAGAGGCAGATCTTGGTGTGGCTTCTGGTAATGGTAAGGGTCAAATATTTGTAAAGGGTGAGGTAATTAAAACTGTGCCAGAGGCGCAGATAGTTGAGACGCTAATTGAAGAAGCGATGCGCCTTGCGGAAGAAATGGAAGCCGCTGGAGTTGCATCAGGTGAGCCAACTGTTGCAGTTAAATAGATAGGCTTTACCTATGCTTAGGATGTCCACATTATTGCTGCGCACCCTGCGAGATGATCCAGCAGATGCTGAGGTTGCATCCCATCGATTACTAGTTAGAGCAGGTTTTGTTAGAAGAATTTCAGCTGGTGTTTATTCTTGGTTACCACTTGGCTATCGCACATTTAGAAAAATTGAGCAGGTAGTACGAGAGGAGATGGATAGCGCCGGATTTCAAGAGGTGCACTTTCCCGCTCTACTTCCAAAAGAGCCTTATGAATCAACAAATCGTTGGACAGAGTACGGTCCAGATTTATTTAGATTAAAAGATCGAAAAGGTAATGATTATTTATTAGGTCCAACTCATGAAGAGATGTTTACGCTAATGGTTAAAGGTGAGTTCTCTTCCTATAAAGATCTGCCACTATCTATTTATCAGATTCAAACAAAGTATCGCGATGAACCACGTCCTCGTAGTGGAATTATTAGAGGACGAGAGTTTGTAATGAAAGACTCATATAGCTTTGATTTAGATGATGCTGGTCTTGAGGCTTCTTATAACAAACACCGACAGGCTTATATAAAAACCTTTGACCGATTAGGACTTAAGTACAACATTGTTTCGGCAATGAGTGGAGCGATGGGCGGGTCAAAATCTGAAGAGTTTTTAGCACCATGCCCAACTGGTGAAGATACTTATGTGCTTTGTAAGGCTTGTGGTTACGCTGCAAATGTTGAGGCGATGATTTGTAAAGTTACGCCTTACCAAGGCGAAAAAGTCGGCGCTATTGAACTACTTGATACACCTAATACTCCGACAATTGATTCTTTAGTTGAAATTTTAAATAAGAAGTATTCAGCTTCAATTACTGCTGCTAATACCTTAAAAAATGTATTACTTATGGCTGATGAAAAACCAATTGCAGTATTAGTACCAGGAGATCGCGAAGTTGATTTAAAGCGCCTTGGCGCTAACTTGCCAGAGGTTAAAGATTTAAGGTTATTTGAGGATGCAGATTTTGCTAAGTATCCAAAATTAGTAAAAGGATATGTCGGCCCACAGGATGCTAAAGCCCTTGGTGTGAGCGTTTATGCAGATCCAAGAGTTAGTCAAGATTCTGTTTGGGTTACTGGTGGCAATAAGAAAGATGTTCATGCTAGAAATGTTACTTGTGGGCGTGATTTTAAAGTCGAACATTATGTCGAGGCAGCTGAAGTTAAAGCAGGAGATAATTGTCCAAGCTGTGATAAGCCAGTAATTATTGATCGGGCAATTGAGATTGGTCATATATTTCAATTAGGAAAAAAATATGCCGAGGCACTTGGCTTAACTGTTTTAGACAAAGAGGGTAAACCACGTGTAGTAACTATGGGCTCATATGGAATTGGTGTATCAAGAGCAGTAGCAGCTATAGCTGAACAAACTTATGATGAACTTGGATTATGTTGGCCAGCTGAAATTGCACCAGTTGATGTTCACATTGTTGCAACCGGGAAAGAGGATCAACCATTTGAAGTTGCTGAGCAGATTGCTTTGGATCTAGAGGCAAAAGGGTTAGAGGTTTTACTAGATGATCGCCGGGAGGCAAGTGCGGGAGTCAAATTTAAAGATGCAGAGCTAATTGGTGTTCCAAAGATAATTATTGTTGGCAAATCATTAGCAGATGGAAAAGTGGAGATAAGAGACCGTAAGTCATCAGATAAAGTTGAGGTCGCTTTAGCTGATGTGGTTAAAACACTAGTTAAGTAATTTATGAGTTTTGAAGTTTTAATTTTTCTAGCTCTTGCCTCAGGCTTTGCTGGCTTCGTAGATGCAATGGCTGGTGGCGGGGGACTTATTCAGTTACCAGCCTTACTAATTGGGTTACCAAATAAGGAGCTCCCACTAATTTTAGGAACAAATAAAGTTCCTTCAATTTTTGGTACAACAGCGGCAGCTCGTAATTACTTTAAAAATATTAAACCCGATATTCCATTAACAATTTCGATGATGGGACCAGCATTTATTGGCTCTATTACAGGTGCTGCTTTTGCCGCTACTATTCCAAAAGATTTTTTTAAGCCATTTATTGTATTTTTATTAATTACTGTCGCCATTTATACCTGGCGAAAGCCAGCACTTGGCATGAATGAAAATCTTAAATTTACTCATAAAAAAAGATTGCTCTTTGTTGCATTAATCGGATTATTAATTGGTTTCTATGATGGCATTTTTGGACCTGGTACCGGAACCTTTTTAGTCTTTTTTCTAGTCTCAGGTATCGGTTATGCATTCTTAAAAGCATCTGCAACTGCAAAATTAGTTAACATAGCAACGAATGCGGGCGCCATATTAAGTTTTCAACTAACCGGACATATCTGGTGGCAATTAGGCTTACTGCTAGCTTTTGCAAATGTGGCGGGCGCAGTAATTGGCTCACGCCTTGCAATTAAAGGTGGATCGCCATTGGTTCGTAAAGTTTTTCTAGCTGTAATCTTCTTACTCATCGCTCGCGTTGCTTGGGATACATTTATAAGTTAAACTACTAACACAACTTAATATCGAAGAAGGAAAATATGGGAAAGAAAGAAGATATATCTGCGGCGATTACTCCCGCACTAGAAGCCCTCGGTTTTTACCTTGAGGATGTAACAATTATTTCTGCAGGGCGGCGAAGCATGCTCACAGTTATTGTTGATGGTGATACTCATTTATCTCTTGATCAAGTTACCTCTGCAACTAAAGCAATTGGTGAGATAGTAGAAAGTGTTCAAAGTTTGGGTGAAACCCCATTTACATTAGAGGTCACCTCACCTGGACTAGATCGCCCACTAACTAAGGTTCGTCATTGGCAAAAAAATATTAACAGGCTGGTAAAAGTTGTTTTATTAGATGGATCAGAAATTAAAGGAAGAATAAAAGATGTTAATGAAGTAAGTGCCACAGTTGATAAAAAAAATATTAATTATTCTGATATTAAGCGGGTAACTCTTGAAATTGAGTTTAAGCCGGTGACTAAGTGAGTGTTGATGTAGCAGCACTTAAAATACTTGCTGAAGAAAAAAAATTACCACTTGAGCGATTAATAAATGCAATTGAAAATGAGGTAGCTAAAGTTTATGCCGAGCTACCAGTTGCTAAGCCGCATGGGCGAGCAGTTTTAAATCGCCAAACTGGTGAAATCCTTATTTATATTCCATTACTTGGACCAGATGGTGATCGCATCGATACCGTTACCGATAATCCAGATGGTTTTGCAAAACTAGCTGATAAAACTGCGCGTAAGGTTATTAAAGAAAAAATGCGCGAAGCTAAAGACCTTGAGGTAGTTACAGAATTTTCTGGCTCCGTTGGCGATGTAATTGGTGGGATTGTGCAGCAAGGTAGGGATGCTGAAGTTATTTATGTAAGTTTAGGAAGAGTTGAAGGAAAAATTCCACCTGCTGAGCAAGTAAAAGGTGAGGTATATAAACATGGCGATCGAATTAAATGTTTTGTTGTAGATGTTAAGCAAGGTGAGAAAGGTCCGGAGGTAACACTTTCTAGAACCCACCCTGCATTTGTAAAAATGCTATTTGCATTAGAGGCTCCTGAAGTTAAAGAGCGAGTTGTAGATATTGTTGGAATTGCTAGAGAACCTGGAGCAAGAACTAAGTTATCAGTTAGAACACACCGAGCAGGAGTTAGCGCAAAAGGAGCATTAATAGGACCGCAAGGATCTAGAGCGCAAAATGTAATGAATGAATTAAATGGAGAAAAAATTGACATTATTGATTTCTCTGATGATCCAGCAACTTATGTTGCTAATGCGTTAGCGCCAGCTCGAGTTACATCAGTTGAAATTGTTGATTTAGAAAGTAAGTCAGCCAAGGTAATAGTTCCAGACTTTCAATTATCACTTGCAATTGGCAAAGATGGCCAAAATGCCAGGCTGGCTGCTCGCCTTACCCAGTGGCGAATTGATATCCACCCAGATAATCCAGTGACTTCAATTAAGGCGGAAAACGTAGAGGGTGCGGTAGATATTTCTCCTGTTGAAGGGGCTTAGGGTAGAGTTGTCATGTTCAGTAAAAAGCTACGGCAACGCAGTTGTATCGCTTGTCGAGGCTTAGATAACCGAACAGATTTGATTCGCACGGTTCTAGTCGGCAATGAAATAAAGGTCGATTTAAATCATCGAATGCCTGGTCGGGGAGCATGGCTTCACAGCAAATGTTTTCTGGTAGCAGTTGAACGAAAAGCTTTTAATCGTTCCTTCAATTATGAGGGGCAGATTAAAGTGAAAGAGTTAGAAGATTACTTAAAAAACTTAAGTAATTAATTCAAAGTATGGAGCGAGCGAGAATGACACTCTAATGAGCACTGCAAGATTATGAGTAGGTCTATTTAGGTTCGCACGTAACTAACGTCGGGCCAGGAGAAGGAGAAGTGTGGCCAAGGTCCGCGTTTATGAATTAGCTAAAGAGTTAGGGCTTGAAAGTAAAGAGCTACTAGCAAAGTTAGTAGAGGTCGGCGAATTCGTTCGATCTGCATCATCAACAGTTGAAGCACCAGTTGTGCGAAAGTTGATGGATAAATTTCCTGATTTAATGCCGGCTGAAGCTGCGCCGAAAGCAAAGAAATCACCTGCGAAAAAAGCAGCTGCAAAAATAACTGTAAAAGTTGAAGATCTACCTCCTGAGCTACAACAAATGATTGAAGATGCCACACCAATCTCAAAACCAGTAGTACCTCCTCGCGCAGCTAATAATCCTTTTTCAACAACACCTAACGCAGCATCTGCTGGCAGTTCTATGCCAAGGCCGCCACGTGCTGGAAATAATCCATTTAGTTCAGGTAGCGGTGCAAGCCGTCCACCTGCAAGACCAATTCGTCCAGGTGAAGCAGGACGCACACCAGGAAAAATACAACCAGGACAACGTCCGCCAATGTCAGGTGCACGTCCTGGTTCAGTACGCCCAGGTTTTGCTGCACGTCCGCCACAAAGTAATCCACGTCCAGCAAATGCTGCTGGTAGTTCACGTCCAACAACTGGTTCATCTCCTTATCGCTCACCATCTGCATCACCAACTGGTTCACCATTTGGCGGTAAAGGTGGAGGTCGGCCACCACAAAGAGGTGGGGCTGCAGGTGCTTTTGGTAAAGGCGGAAAAGGTAAAGGAAAAAATAGAGGACAAAAGAGTAAAAAAGAAAGACGCGAAGATTTTGAGAATTTACCAGCACCACAATTAGGTGGCGCAGTTGTTCCGAGGGGCGACGGTAAAACTGTAGTTCGCATGAGGCGCGGTGCAACATTGATGGATTTTGCTGAAAAAATTAGCGCAGATCCGGCCGCATTAGTTTCAGCCTTATTTCATTTAGGTGAGATGGTTACCGCAACTCAATCAGTTGATGAAGATACCTTCACAGTACTTGGCGCAGAGCTAGGTTTCATCATTCAAATCGTAAGTCCTGAGGATGAAGACCGTGAGTTACTGGAAGAGTTTGATATTAATTTAGAGCAAGAGTTAGCTCAGATTGATCCAGAGGATCTAGTAGTGCGCTCGCCAATTGTCACAGTAATGGGACATGTTGATCATGGTAAGACCAGGTTGTTAGATGCAATTAGATCTACTGAGGTTGTTAAGTCAGAGGCTGGTGGCATTACTCAGCATATTGGTGCCTATCAAATTCATCATGATCACAATGGAACAAATAGAGCAATTACATTTATTGATACCCCAGGACATGAAGCCTTTACCGCAATGCGTGCACGAGGTGCGAAGGTAACTGATATCGCAGTTCTTGTAGTGGCAGCTGATGATGGTGTTATGCCGCAAACAATTGAAGCCTTAAACCACGCTCAAGCAGCTGATGTTCCAATTGTGGTTGCAGTTAATAAAATGGATAAAGAAGGTGCTAATCCAGACAAGATACGTCAACAATTAACTGAGTACAACCTAATTGCCGAAGAGTATGGCGGACAAACAATGTTTGTTAACGTTTCAGCTCTTTCTGGAAATGGAATTGATAATTTAATTGATGCAATTTTACTAACAGCAGATGCTGCCATTGATCTACGCGCAATTGCAGATGACATAGCAAGAGGTGTTGCAATTGAAGCAAATCTAGATAAGGGACGTGGTCCAGTTGCTACTGTGTTAGTACAACGTGGAACTCTTCATGTTGGTGATGCAATTGTTGCCGGTGGAGCATATGGTCGCGTACGTGCGATGCTAGATGAGCATGGTGAAGCAGTTGAATTTGCTGGACCATCTCGGCCTGTTCAAGTTCTTGGCTTTACCTCTGTTCCAGGAGCTGGTGATTCATTTATTGTTGCTGAAGATGATCGAACTGCTCGCCAGATTGCCGAGAAGCGTCAGTTAGCTTCTCGTAATGCATCCCTGGCTAAGGCTCGTAAGAAGGTTTCATTAGAAGACTTCCTTGAGCAATCAAAGGTAAGTACTTTGAACTTAATTCTTAAAGGTGACGTTTCTGGATCTGTTGAAGCGTTAGAAGATGCGTTACTTCAACTAGATGTTGGTACTGAAGTTGACTTAAGAGTTATTCACCGTGGTGTTGGCGCTATCACTAAGAACGATGTTACTTTGGCATCAGCTTCAACTGCTGTAATTATTGGCTTTAATGTTAAGCCAGAACCACAAACTGCAGTATTTGCTGAACATGAAGGTGTTGAGGTCAAGTTCTACACCGTTATTTATAAGGCGATTGAAGAGATCGAAGCATCACTTAAGGGATTACTAAAGCCTGAGTTTGAAGAGGTAGTTCTTGGTAATGCTGAAGTTCGCGATATCTTCAAATCAAGTAAGTTTGGAAATATTGCTGGTTGCATAGTCTCTGACGGAAATATTCGCCGAAATGCAAAGGTGCGCACAATGCGTGCTGGTGTAGTAATTGGTGAGAATTTAAGCATTGAATCTCTTCGTAGATTTAAAGATGATGCTACCGAGGTTCGAGAGGGCTTTGAGTGCGGTATCGGTCTTGGATCATTTAAAGAGCTACAAGTTGGCGATGTAATTCAGGTTTATGAGAACCGTGAGAAAAAGCGGGCCTAACTATGCCAAGTAAACGTCCATTACAAGTTGCAGACCGTATAAAGGAAATTGTTGCTAACGCTCTTGAATCTAGAGTAAAAGATCCACGCCTAGGTTTTGTAACAATTACAGATGTTCGTGTAACTGGTGACTTGCAGCAAGCATCTATTTTTTACACAGTACTTGGAGATAACGCAGCACATGAAGCAACTGCGGCAGCATTAAGTAGTGCTAAGGGGATGCTTAGATCTGAAGTTGGTAGAGCACTCGGACTTAGAATTACGCCATCACTTGAATTCTTCTTAGATGGTATGGGTGAATCTGCTTCTGCAATGAATGATTTAATTGAGCAAATGCATAAGGCTGATGCGGAGTTAGCTAAATTACGTGCGGGTGCAAAACCAATTGCTGAAGATCCATATAAAAAGCACGACTAAAAGGTGAATTAATGGATGGCTTCCTGCTAATTGATAAAGCCGGTGCAATGACTAGCCATGATGTTGTGGCAAAAGTTAGAAAGAAATTAGATACAAAAAAAGTTGGTCATGCTGGCACATTAGATCCAATGGCAACTGGGGTATTAGTACTTGGTGTTGGAATCGCTACACGATTACTTCCATATATTACAGATGGTAAAAAAGCTTATCTAGCCACAATTTTATTAGGAGTATCAACACATACTGATGATAAAGAAGGGGATATTACTTTTACTGCAGATAAATCTGCCCTAGCTAATATTTCTGATAAAGAGATAACCAATGAGTTAGGCAAATTTGTTGGAAAAACTAAACAAAGACCTAGCTCAGTATCGGCAATTAAAATTGATGGAAAAACTGCGCACGCTAGAGTAAGAGCTGGTGAGAATGTTGAAATTGCTGAACGTGATATAGTAATTGATGAGATTAAAATAATTAATATTCAACGCCCGAATGATCAAATCCAAGTAGAAATATCTGTTACTTGCTCAGCTGGTACATATATCCGGGCCATTGCCAGAGATTTAGGTGATCGTCTAAAAGTAGGAGGTCATTTGATTAAGTTAAGGCGAAACCTAGTTTCACCTTTCACACTTGATCAATGTAAATCCATTGAAGAATCTGCGCTAATTCCAATAGGTGAGGTAATTGAAAAGATATTTCCAATTCGAAAACTGGATTTATCCCAAAGCCGAGAAATATCTTTTGGGCGAGTTATCGAACAAAATCCGCAACCAGGGGTATTTGCGGCAATTGATAACCAGGATAACTTTGTAGCCTTGCTTGAAAATAAATTACAGGCCAGTCAAATGGTGGCAGCCCCAATTCTAGTTAAGGGATCTGGGCAATAGATGAATGTGAAAGAATAGGCATATGAAAAAGGTTGTAGCAATTGGTATCTTCGATGGTGTTCATGCTGGGCATCAACAGATGATTAGTGCTGCAAAACTAATTGGTGATGTAACAGTTCTAACCTTTGATCCACACCCAACCTCTGTAATTGCTCCTGAGCGAGCACCAACTCAATTAGCAAATGTTAAAGACCGGATCAAATTACTTAAGGCAGCTGGAGCATCAGGTGTTGAAGTAATCAACTTCAATAGGGATTTTTCACTACTTTCACCAGATCAATTTATTGAGGATATATTAATTGGCAGACTTGCAGCCGAACATGTCGTAGTAGGTGAAAACTTCAATTTCGGTTATAAAGCGCAAGGAACTCCTAAATACTTAGGTGAGGTTGGACCGAAATATGGTTTTGGTCTTTCTGTTATTAAGTTAAAAGAGGATCATGGTTCAACAATTTCATCTTCTAGAATCAGGACTTTAATTATCGATGGTCAGATTGAACGTGCTAATGATTTACTAACTCGTAATTATTATTTAAAAGGCCCTGTTATTCATGGTGAGAAACGTGGACGTGAGATCGGTTATCCAACTGCAAATATTGAATTAACACCTTTAGCCACAATTCCAGCTGATGGTGTTTATGCTGGCTGGTTAACTGTTGGTGAAAATAAATGGGGTGCAGCGATTTCAATTGGAACTAATCCAACCTTTGCTGGTGCGCGAGGCAGGCAGGTTGAAGCCTACGCAATTGATCAAGTGGGTTTGGATTTATATGATCAAGAGGCAAAGATTGATTTTGGATTTAGGCTTCGAGATACTTTGAAGTTTGATGCCGTTCCTGAGCTGCTTGAGCAAATGAAAAAAGATTGTGATCAAGCCCGCAAATTAACCGTTAAATAACGCTCAATTTCTACTCGATTTTAATTATCAAGGACTGCGCTGGTAATCTTGCGCCACTAAAGCGAGAAAGTGCGCCTTCGTGAACAACACCGAGGCCCTCGTGACAGACAGAAGGAGCAATACACATGGCATTAACGCCAGAGGTTAAAAAGGAAATAATTAGCAAGTACGGCTCATCTGCAACTGACACAGGAAGCCCAGAGGCACAGGTAGCACTTCTTTCAAAGCGTATTGATGAGATAACACAACATTTGCAGACAAATAAAAAAGATCATCACAACCGTCGCGGTTTGTTATTGATGGTCGGTAAGCGTCGTCGGATTTTGCAGTACCTCGCCAAGACAGATATTGAGCGCTATAGAGCGATTATCGAAAAGCTCGATCTTCGCCGCTAAGAAAAAATCAGCAAAAACTTTATTTAAAAGAGTTTTGGTCCTCGGTAGTGGTTTCCGGAAAACGTTTCCCGTGAACTTCGATCGAAGATCCATTCTCCTTATTTAAAGTGTTGAGAAATGGAGATGACCCATGGAGGGTCAAGATGTGCAATCAGCCGTTGCCAAAATAGACAACGGTAAATTTGGAAAGCGGGAGATCCGCTTTGAAACTGGCCGACTAGCTCGGCAAGCAGCGGGAACCGCTGTTGTGTACTTAGATGATGACAGCATGTTGCTATCTGCAACTACTGCATCAAAAAACCCGAAAGATCAATTTGATTTCTTTCCACTTACAGTTGATGTGGAAGAGCGAATGTATGCCGCTGGCAAAATTCCTGGATCATTTTTTCGTAGAGAAGGCCGTCCTTCTGAGGATGCAATCCTTACCTGCCGCTTAATCGATCGCCCACTGCGCCCATCCTTTATTAAAGGATTACGTAATGAGGTTCAAATCGTTGTAACGGTTATGGCTTTAAACCCAGATCATATGTATGACGTAATTGCGATTAATGCTGCATCTATGTCAACACAATTAGCTGGCTTACCATTTTCTGGTCCAATCGGTGGTGTGCGTGTTGCATTAATCGAGGGTCAATGGGTTGCTTTCCCAAATCATTCTGATTTAGAAAAAGCAGTCTTTGATATGGTAGTTGCAGGTCGTATTTCAGATAATGATGTTGCAATTATGATGGTTGAAGCAGAGGCCACCGTTAAGACAATTGGATTAATCAAAGATGGCGCAACTGTGCCAACTGAGGAAATTGTCGGACAAGGTCTTGAGGCTGCTAAGCCATTTATTAAGATCCTATGTGAGGCTCAATTAGCACTTGCTAAGAAGGCCGCAAAGCCAACGGGTGAGTTTCCAGTATTTCTTGAGTACCAAGATGATATTTATGCAGTAGTAGAAAAAGCTGCAAAAGATGATCTAGCAAAGGCGTTAACTATTGCAGGTAAGCAAGATCGTGAAACAAAACTTGATGAGATTAATAAGTCTGTTGTAGAGAAAGTAAGCGTTGATTTCTCAGAAAGAACTAAAGAGATATCAGCAGCACTTCGCTCTGTTACTAAGAAATTAGTACGCCAGCGAGTATTGCGCGAGAAGATTCGCATCGATGGTCGTGGACTTCGTGATATTCGTGCGTTAACTGCTGAAGTTGAGGTAATTCCTCGTGTTCATGGTTCTGCAATATTTGAACGTGGCGAGACTCAGATTCTGGGTATTACTACTTTAAATATGCTCAAGATGGAGCAACAACTAGACACACTTTCACCAGAAGATCACAAACGCTATATGCATAACTACAACTTCCCGCCTTACTCAGTTGGTGAGACTGGTCGAGTTGGTTCTCCTAAGCGTCGTGAAATTGGACATGGTGCACTTGCTGAACGCGCATTGCTGCCAGTTCTACCAACTCGCGAAGAGTTTCCTTATGCAATTCGTCAGGTTTCAGAAGCTCTTGGTTCTAACGGATCAACATCTATGGGATCTGTTTGTGCTTCAACAATGTCATTACTAAATGCAGGTGTGCCACTTAAGGCCTCTGTTGCCGGTATTGCCATGGGTCTTATTTCAGATGTAGTAGATGGTAAAACTGAGTACGTAGCACTTACCGATATCTTAGGAGCCGAAGATGCTTTTGGTGACATGGACTTCAAAGTTGCTGGTACCAAAGAGTTTGTTACTGCATTGCAATTAGATACAAAACTAGATGGAATTCCAGCTTCAGTTCTTTCAGCAGCACTGCTGCAAGCAAAGGAAGCACGTCTTGCAATTCTTGATGTTATGAACCAAGCAATTTCATCACCTGATGAGATGTCATTACTTGCTCCTCGAATTATTTCAATTAAGGTGCCAGTAGACATGATTGGTGCAGTTATCGGGCCTAAGGGCAAGATGATTAATCAGATTCAAGATGAAACTGGCGCTGATATCACCATCGAAGATGATGGAACTATTTATATTGGGGCAACTGAAGGATCAGCTGCTGAGGCTGCGAAGGCACAAATTAATGCGATCGCAAATCCAGTTCAACTATCTGTTGGTGATAAATTCAATGGCGCAGTTGTAAAACTTGCAACATTTGGTGCATTTATAAACCTAGCTCCAGGTAAAGATGGCTTGCTACACATCTCCCAGATTCGCAAGATGCATGGTGGAAAGCGCATTGAAAACCTTGAAGAGGTAATGAAGGTAGGAGAGAAGATTGAAGTGGTTATTAATGAGATTGATCCAAAGGGTAAATACTCATTAGTTCTAGCAAATCTTTCTGAAGAAGCAAAGAGCGAGTAATTTGGCAAGAACGGTCTTATCAAGTGGCCTACGTATAGTCACTGAAGAGGAAAGATCTGTTCGCTCTGCAGCTTTTGGTATTTGGGTCAATGTTGGCTCCCGCGATGAAACAGTTTCAACTGCGGGAGCCTCACATTTTTTAGAGCACCTATTATTTAAGGGAACAAAAAAGAGATCTTCTTTAGAAATTTCATCCGCTATTGAAGCAGTTGGTGGTGAGACAAATGCATTTACCTCAAAGGAGTACACCTGTTTTTATGCACGGGTGATTGATAAAGATCTACCACTAGCTATTGATGTAATAAGTGATCTGATTACATCATCTGTAGTTAAAGCAGCTGATGTTGATGCTGAGCGCAAGGTTGTACTTGAAGAAATAGCAATGCGTGATGATGATCCAAGTGATTTAATCCATGATTTATTTCTTGAAAAATACTATGGTGACACCCCACTTGGTCGCCCAATTTTGGGAACAGTTAAATCAATTAAAAGTATGAGTCGTAATACTGTTTTTAATTACTATAGAAATCGATATAAACCAGAGGATTTAGTTGTTTCAGTAGCTGGAAATGTTAAGCATAAAAATGTAGTAGCAATGGTTGAAGAGGCACTTTCAAAGGATAATTTTCTTGATCAGCCTAAAAAGGATTTTAAGGTAAGAATCTCACCCCAGATTAAGGTCGCAAGAAAAGGTGAAGTAACTCTGTTAGAACGTAAAACTGAGCAAGCACATATTGTTTACGGCGTTCCTGGAGTTGCTAGAGATGATAAACGCAGATTTGCACTCGGCATCTTATCTTCAGCTCTTGGTGGTGGTATGTCATCTAGATTATTTCAAGAGATTAGAGAAAAACGCGGGCTTGCTTATTCAACATATGCTTATAGTCAGCAATTTGCAGGTAGTGGAGTTTTATCTTTTTATGTTGGATGTAAACCAAATAAGGCAAAGGAAGCAATAAAAATAATTCAAAGTATTCTCTACGATGTTGCCGAGAATGGATTAACTAGTGATGAGATCAGTAGGGCAAAAGGGGCAGTTTCTGGCTCTTTAGTATTAAGCCAAGAGGACACTGGCTCCAGAATGACTCGAATTGGTAAAAGTGAGTTGGTTTATGGGCAAGTCCTTAGCTTTGATGAAATATTGCGCGAGATTTCTTCAGTAACACCTGAGCAAATTAAGGAAATTGCCAGCGAAAGCTTGCCAATATCTCCTACCCTTGCGGTAGTGGGACCATTTAGATCTACTTCTGAGTTTGAAAGGTTAATTTCATGAAGGTCGCAGTTCTTGGTGCTAAAGGAAAAATGGGTACAGAAGCAGTTTCTGCAATTAGCGCAGCAACTGACTTAACACTAAGTGCATCCCTTGACCTTGGAGATTCACTTGAAGAATTAATCAAAACAAACACTGAAGTTGTTGTTGATTTTACTAATCCTGATTCAGTTATGAAAAACTTAGAGTTTGCGATAAATAATGGTATTCATGTTGTGGTAGGAACAACTGGATTTGATCAAAAAAGACTAGCGCAATTAAAAGAGCTACTAAGTAAGAATCCAAAAGTTGGCGCACTAATTGCTCCTAACTTTGGGTTAGGCGCTGTACTGATGATGCAATTCTCACAAACAGCAGCAAAATACTTTGAAAGTGCTGAAATTATTGAATTACACCATGCCAATAAAGTAGATGCACCATCTGGTACAGCAATTCGAACTGCTGAAATGATTACGGATTCTAGAAAACTAACCAAAAAACCTGCGATGCCGGATTCAACTAAATCAGCATTACCAGGATCACGCGGATCTAAAGTTGGTGATGTTCCAATTCACTCAGTTCGCTCCCATGGTTATGTTGCCCATCAAGAGGTAATTTTTGGCGATATGGGCGAGACATTAACTATTCGCCATGACTCAATTAATCGAGCAGGGTTTATGCCTGGCCTTTTAATTGGAATTAGAAATGTGAAAAAATACCCAGGACTAACAGTTGGTCTTGAAAATTACATGGAGGATATGAAATGAGTGAAATAACAATGTATGGAGCAGAATGGTGTGGAGATTGCCGCCGTTCAAAGAAGTTTTTAGATTCAAATAATGTTAAATACAACTACATCGATGTTGAAGCTGATGCCTCGGCCTCAGATAAAGTAATTGAAATTAATGGAGGTATGCGCTCAATTCCAGTAATTATTTTCTCAGATGGAACCCATTTAACTGAGCCATCTGATTCTGCGCTAAAAGAAAAACTTGAGTCTTTAAAGGTTCTTTAAAACAAGTTATATATTCCAGCAGAGGTTATTGCTGCTGAGATTACAACTACTGGAAATGGCGCTTTAAACTTTAAAGCTATCAGCGCAACGGCTACTCCAGCTACTCTTTGATCAATTACTAGCTCATTACCTTGCGCAAATGTTTGAATACCAACTAAAGCGCTGAGTAAAACAATTGGAACAAGGGTATTAATTCTTTTAAATCTTGGCCTATCTAGCCATTTTTCTGGAACGCTGTGACCAATGTATTTGTTTAAGAATGCGGTCAAGCTCGATCCAATTACTGCTATCCAAATTGCGGTCATTTTTTCCACCCAAAAATCACAGCAAGTATCACCGTAGTAATTATTGGCACTCCAGCAGGAGCGATTGGTGTTAATAGCAATGCCAATGCAATTGCTGCTGCTGTGATTAAAAATTCTCGCTTCTTTTTAATTCGTGGCCAAACTAATCCACAAAATGCTGCTGGAACTGCCGCATCTAATCCCCATGCTGCTGGATCACCTATTGCACTTGCACCTAGGGCGCCTAAATAAGTGAATAAATTCCAAAATACATAAACTCCAATACCTGTGACATAAAAACCACGGCGCCTGTCAGAGTCATTTTCTTGCAGAGTAGCAACTGCAGTTGATTCATCAATTGTTATCTGAGCAGAAAGAATTCTTTTTATCCCAATAACTTTTAGGATAGGAGCCATCTGAATTCCATAAAGTGCGTTACGAAAACCGAGCAAGGTAGCAGTTGCTATGGCGCTAATTGCAGATCCACCTGCGCCCATAATTCCAACAACTGCGAATTGTGATGCACCAGAGAAGAGTAAAAGTGAAAGCAGGCAGGTTTGTAAGATCGAAAATCCTGCAGTTACTCCGGCTGCGCCAAAGGCTGCCCCATAAAGACCAACGGTAAAAGCAACGCTTAAAGAGGTTCGATCTACCGGATTTGTCTTTGGATTAATGAACACGCCGATACCTTAATCCAAGTAATCATCAATCACCAAAGATAGGGTCACCGTCATGAGTGATGAGATCATTTTTCGTGAGGATATGTCAGTTGAGCTAGTTAAATCTAGTGCGAGTGATGCTGATGTTGTTTGGGCTGCACGTGTTTCAACTGCAGGGGATAAATCATTAGAAGATGTTGGTTCCGATGCTTCTAAGTCTGAAGGTTTGATAAATTATTTAGCAAGAGAGCGACATGGTTCACCATTTGAACATACCTCAATGACGTTTTTTATTTCAGCTCCTATTTTTGTTTTTAGAGAATTTATGCGACATCGGATCGCTTCATATAATGAAGAAAGTGGTCGCTATCGTGAACTAAAGCCAGTATTTTATGTTCCAAGTAAGGAGCGTAAATTAGTTCAGATTGGCAAAGCTGGTTCCTACACATTTATTGATGGCAATGCTGAACAATATGAAATAACTGTTGAAGCAATTAAAGAGACATGCAAATTAGCATATGCAAATTATCAAAAGATGCTTGATGCAGGCGTAGCACGTGAGGTGGCAAGAGCAGTATTACCAGTAACACTTTACTCATCTATGTACGTAACTATGAATGCTCGGGCGTTAATGAATTTTCTATCACTGCGAACAGCGCGTGAAGGTTCACACTTTCCGTCATACCCGCAACGTGAGATTGAGATGGTTGCAGAGAAGATGGAAGCCGAATTCGCCAAGCTAATGCCGATCACCTATGGAGCATTTGAAAAATCTGGCCGCATAGCGCCATAAATAAGCGGTAGCCTTAAGCCATGCAAATTACGCCACCATTTGGACGGTTAATTACCGCAATGGTTACACCATTTACAAAATCAGGTGAGATTGATTGGGCTGGGGTAGAAAAAATTGCCAATCATCTTGTCTCAATAGGGCATGATGGAATTGCAGTTAATGGCACAACTGGTGAGGCACCAACTACATCTGATGATGAAAAAGATCAGATAGTTAAGACAGTAAGAAAAGTAGTCGGTGATAAAATTAAAATTATTGCTGGAGCTGGAAATAATGAAACCTCACATTCAATTGAGCAAGCAAAGCGCGCCGCTAAAGCTGGAGCAGATGGCTTATTGGTTGTAACTCCTTATTACAACAAGCCACCACAATCTGGAATTGAAGCTCACTTTAAAGCGATGGCCGATGCCACTGATGTACCAGTAATGATTTATGACATTCCTGGCCGTACCGGTGTTGAAATTGAGTCGGACACAATTGTTAAGTTATCTGAGCATAAAAATATTGCAGCACTTAAAGATGCAAAAGGAAACCCAGCTGCTACCTCTTGGGTAATTAAAAGATGCGCAATTCCAGTTTATTCTGGTGATGATATTTTAAATCTTCCGCTACTTTCAGTCGGAGCAGTTGGGTTTGTTTCAGTTTGTGGCCATACCGTTGGCTCACAATTACGAGCGATGTTAGATGCATGGTTTAAAGGAGATTCAAATAAAGCACTTGAAATACATCAACAATTACTTCCAGTATTTACTGGAACATTTCGTACACAAGGTGCGATACTTACAAAGGCTGCATTAAATTTAATGGGTCTTCCTGGTGGATTTACTAGATTGCCACTTGTCGATGCAACCGAGGCGCAAGTTGCCCAATTAAAGGTTGATCTGCAAGCCGGCGGCGTTAAATTAAAATAAATAAATGAATCATCCCCATCCTGGTTTGCCTTACCCTGCAAAATTAGCTAAAAAAACTCTGCGCATTGTGGCCCTAGGTGGCTTAGGTGAGATCGGTCGAAATATGACCGTATTTGAGTATGAAGGAAGATTGTTAATTGTTGACTGCGGTGTTTTATTTCCAGGCGATGATCAACCTGGAATTGATTTAATTTTGCCAGATTTTTCATATCTTAAAGATCGAATGAATGATATTGAAGCAATCTTTTTAACTCATGGGCACGAGGATCACATAGGAGCGGTGCCATATTTATTAAGAGAACGTAGTGATATTCGAATAATTGGTTCTCAGTTAACTCTTGCATTTGTGGCACCAAAACTTAAAGAACGACGAATGAGTGCGCCTATGACGCAGGTTAAAGCTGGTCAAATAGAAAAAGTTGGTCCGTTCACACTTGAATTTGTAACTGTAAATCATTCGATTCCAGATTCACTTGCTGTTGCAATTAAAACACCAGCTGGAGTTATTTTACATACTGGTGACTTTAAAATGGACAAGATGCCACTAGATGGAAAGGTTACTGATTTAGAAACTTTTGCAAGATTAGGCAAAGAAGGAGTTGATCTATTTTTAGTAGATTCAACAAATGCTGATGTACCTGGCCTAACAGTTGCCGAGAAAGATATCTATCCAGCGCTTAAGGAGGCGATAGCTAAGACACCTCGCCGGGTTGTTATCACCTCATTTGCATCTCATGTACACAGAATTCAGCAGGTATTAAATGCAGCCCAAGAAGCAAACCGAAAAGTTGCCTATGTAGGTAGGTCAATGATTCGTAACATGAAGTTGGCTGAAGATTTAGGATATTTAAAAGTACCCACTGGATTAGTTGTTGATTACAAGGATATTGATAGTTTTGGTGACAAAATTGTATTAATTTGCACCGGCTCTCAAGGTGAACCACTTGCCGCACTCTCTAGGATCGCAAATGGTGATCATGAGATTATGGTTGGAAAAGGTGACACAGTTGTACTGGCTTCTTCCTTGATCCCAGGAAATGAAAAATCTGTTTACCGAGTAATTAATGAATTAACTAGATTTGGTGCCCATGTTGTGCATAAAGGAAATGCAATGGTGCACGTATCTGGTCACGCTTCAGCTGGAGAACTTCTGCATTGTTATGAAGTAGTTAAGCCAAAAAATGTATTACCAGTTCACGGTGAGTGGCGGCATATGCGAGCAAATGCAGATCTTGCTATGCAATCAGGTTTATCTGAACATAATGTTGTAATTGCTGAAAATGGAATCACTATTGATGTTGCAGATGGCCATGCTGATATCTCAGGATCAATCCCATGTGGTTATGTTTATGTTGATGGTCAAAGTGTTGGAGAAATAACTGAGAGTTCATTAAAAGATAGAAGAATTTTAGGAGATGAAGGGTTTATTTCAGTAGTAGTAGTAATTGATTCTCAAAGCGGAAAGATTGTGGCCGGCCCAGATATTCATGCCAGGGGATTTACAGAGGATAAAACATTATTTGATGATGTTAAAGGTGATATTGAAAAGGCATTAAGTAAGGCGGTGGCCGGCGGATTTAATGGCACACACCAACTATCTCAAGTTGTTCGCAAAACAATCGGAAGCTGGGTAGGGGAGGAACATCGTCGAAAACCGATGATCATTCCATTAGTAGTTGAGGTTTAGTAATCCAAATTTAGTTAAGTTTTAGGATAAAGTGCGCGCCGATTACACCAAGTAATTAACTTATTCTTTAGGCTTATCTTCTATGGCAAAGAAGAAAAATTCGTCAAAGAAATCCGGAATATTACCGGCTCTCATAAGAGCAATTAGCTCTGTTTGGCGTTTAATTTCTAAAATTATAGGAAGCGCAGTTAGGTTTGTTTTCCGGTCATCAAAAGATTTAGATCCTGAGCACCAGCGAGATGGCATTGCATTCTTTCTTTTTATTTTGGCTCTACTTGCAGGATCTGGGACTTGGTTTGAATTAGATAATGTATTAGGTAGAGGTATTTATGCATTTTTATTTGGAGCAGTTGGAGTTCTTGCATACTTAACGCCATTAATATTTATCTATTTTGCATATCGACTGTTTAAATCACCGGATGACCCTGCCGCAGTTGGGCGAATAACAATCGGAACTATTTTAATTCTATTTAGTACCACCTCCCTTGCTCACATTATTAATGGCTCAGTTGGTAGTGGTGCAACAGCTATTCGTGAAGGTGGTGGCTGGGTTGGCTATGGTATTTCAACTCCACTTATTACTTTAGTCACCGAGATTTTAGCTATTCCAATTTTAATTATCTTCCTTATTTTTGGTTTACTTGTAATAACTAAGACCTCATTTTCAAAACTAATCAGGCAGTTCATGAAAGTATTTAAGATAGGGACAGCTGGTATAGGAAGTGTTAGAGCAAGGCGGGCACAGCGTTTAGTTGATGAAGATTTTGAGGTAAGTGAATCTCCTCCTTTTGAAACTCCACTGGTTAAAGATTTAGTTGAAGAGTATGAGCCATCTGAATTAGATTATGAAGTAGAACTTGAAGATTTTGATGAGGTAACTCAGGCAATTCCAAAGATTAGTAAACCAGTAAAAAATGAAAACATAAGACCACAGCAACTGCTCTTATCCTCAGATATTAAGTATGAATTGCCACCAGCTGATTTGCTTCGAGCGGGGCCAACTGCAAAAGGTAAATCAAAGGTAAATGAAACTGTAGTTGCAGCTCTTAAGCAGGTATTTGATCAATTTGAAGTTGATGCCCAAGTTACTGGTTTTATGCGCGGGCCAACAGTTACTCGTTATGAAGTTGAACTTGGTAATGGCGTTAAAGTGGAGGCTATTTCGGCGCTCTCAAAAAATATTGCATATGCAGTGGCAAGTGGTGAGATAAGAATACTTTCGCCAATTCCTGGCAAATCAGCAGTTGGAATTGAGATACCAAACTCAGACCGAGAAATTGTGGCACTAGGAGATGTGCTGCGTTCCTCAGTTTCAGGTAGTGATCCGCACCCAATGTTAATTGCGTTAGGTAAAGATGTTGAAGGATCTTTCTTGTGTGCAAATTTAGCCAAGATGCCCCACCTATTAGTTGCTGGTGCTACGGGTGCTGGTAAATCTTCCATGATTAACTCTTTAGTTGTTTCAATTCTTATGCGGGCAACACCTGATGAAGTTCGCCTAGTAATGATTGATCCAAAACGTGTTGAGCTAACAAATTATGAGGGCGTGCCCCATCTAATTGCGCCAATTATTACCAACCCTAAAAAAGCTGCAGATGTTCTAGCTTGGGTAGTTCGTGAGATGGAGATGCGTTATGACGATCTATCAGTCTTTGGTTTTAGACATATTGATGATTTTAATAAAGCAGTTAAATCTGGAAAAATAACTGCAGTTGCGGGTAGTGAAAGAACTCTTGAGCCATATCCTTATTTGTTAGTAATTGTTGATGAGCTAGCAGATCTTATGATGGTGGCAGCACGAGAGGTCGAGGAATCAATAGTAAGGATTACTCAATTAGCAAGAGCTGCCGGTATTCACTTAGTTCTTGCAACTCAGCGGCCTAGCGTTGATATTGTTACTGGTTTAATTAAAGCAAATGTGCCATCTAGATTATCTTTTGCAACTAGTAGCTTGGCTGATTCAAGAGTTATTTTAGATACACCAGGGGCTGAAAAATTAGTTGGACAAGGTGATGGTTTATTCCTACCAATGGGAGCAAGTAAGGCAGTTCGTATTCAAGGTGCTTATGTTTCAGAGCGTGAGATTGAAGCAGTTGTTAATCATGTTAAGGGGCAACTACAGCCGGTTTATAGAATTGATTTAAATGCACCGATAAAATCAAATTTAGTAACTGATGATGTCGGAGATGATCTTGATTTATTATTACAAGCAGTTCAACTAGTTGTCTCTACACAATTTGGATCAACTTCAATGTTGCAACGTAAATTAAGAGTTGGATTTGCTAAAGCTGGTCGGTTAATGGATTTAATGGAAAGTCGCGGAATAGTTGGACCAACTGAAGGTTCAAAGGCCAGAACTGTTTTAATTAACGCCGAGCAAATGCCAGATGTACTGGAGTCACTTCGCGGTAATCAATAATTCACCAATCTTCGGGGGGGGTGAATGACTGGGTGAACTTTAGGATTGATAGAAACTGGGCGCGCTGACCCCCAAAAGATCTAAGAAAAAAACTGTCTAAAATTCCTAAACGGCATTACCCTTAGACTCCCCAAGTAAGACAGGTAAAGCGATGGCAGAAAAATCATCCTTACAGCAAGCGCGAGAAGCTGCTGGTTTAAGCGTTGAGCAAATTTCAGCAATTACAAATATTCGCGCAGGGGTTATAAGAGATTTAGAAAATAATTCAGTTGAGGTTTGCGGTGGTATTGCATATGCCCGTGGACATGTTAGAACTATTGCAAAAGCAATAAATTTAAAAACTGGCAAAGCAATTAATATTGATGCAGATATTTTAGTAGCCGAACTTGAGGCAGCTCAGAGTATTGAGAGTAAGAAAATAATTGATCAGTTAGCTGAAAATAGTGTTGCGGATAGGCCTAAAGAGAAGAAGAGAATGAAATTTGGCACCCTTGCGACTATTTCAGCTACTGCATTAAGTGTTGGCTTTATCGCTCAGGTTGCAATTAATAATGTTGCATCAATTAGTGATGGCGTAACTACAATCTCAGTTAAGAAGCCAAGTGTGCAAGAGAGTACCTCTAAAATTGTCCTACCAGCGGGAGTTAATCTTGTTCTTACCGGTGTATATGGCAAGAGCTGGGTTGGGTTAACTAACGCAGATGATCAAGTAATATTTAATGGTCATATTACTGAAGGACAGATTGCAGCATTTAATGATTCAAGGATTCTAAAAGTGGTTATTGGTAATGCTGGGGCGGTTAAGCTGAATTTAAATGGCACAGATTTGGGAGTTGCTGGCGCTGATGGTGAGGTAGTTCGGTTAGATTTTGATGAAAACGGGCAGTTGTAGTAGAAAAAAGAGTAGTAATTTTTCGCGCTATCCTTAGCGCATAGTGAGCGCTAAAACCATAAATAATAAATCACCTCGAACAGTTGCCTTGGTGACTTTAGGTTGTGCCCGAAATGAGACAGATTCTGAAGAGTTAGCTGGAAGGCTAGCTGCTGATGGATGGAAGTTAGTTTCAGATCCGGCAAAGGCAGAGATTGCAGTTATTAATACCTGTGGATTTATTGAAAGTGCTAAAAAAGATTCAGTTGATGCCCTAATTCAGGCTCATTCACTTAAGGAAAATGGTGTCACAAAAGCAGTAGTTGCAGTTGGCTGTATGGCTGAAAGGTATGGAAATGAATTAGCTACAGCAATGCCAGAGGCGGATGCAATTCTAAGTTTTGATGATTACAAAGATATTTCAGCCAGACTTTCTACCATTATTGATGGTGGAAAAATTAATACTCATGTACCTAAAGATCGCAGAGCTCTACTACCAATCGCGCCAGTTGCGCGAGCGCAACAACGTGCCCAAGACAAGGCTGCTGAGATTTCACCCCTTGGCTCAGTTCTTCGAGTGCGATTAAATGACGCCCCAATTGCCCCTCTTAAAATTGCAAGTGGTTGCGATCGAAGATGCTCATTTTGTGCGATTCCATATTTCAGGGGTTCCTTTGTCTCACGCCAGCCTGCTGAGATTATCCAAGAGGCTAAATGGCTGGCAGATAATGGAGTATCTGAGCTTTATTTAGTTAGTGAGAACACCACCTCATACGGAAAAGATTTTGGTGATTTAAAGCTTATGGAGAAGATGTTGCCAGATCTAGCAAAGATAGATGGCATTAAAAGAATCAGGCTTTCCTACCTGCAACCTGCAGAGGTAAGGCCATCACTTTTGCAAGCAATTGTTAGCGTGGACAAAGTAGTTCCATACTTTGATCTTTCATTTCAACATGCCAATGGAGATCTATTAAGGAGCATGCGCCGCTTTGGAGATGGTGAAAAGTTTCTTCATCTAATTACCCAAATTAGGGCGCTTAATCCAGCAGCTGGAATACGCTCTAATTTTATTGTGGGATTTCCAGGTGAGAGTGATGCCCAGTTTATGGAGTTAATTGAATTCTTAACTCAGGCACAATTAGATGCAATTGGCGTATTTGCATACTCTGATGAGGATAAAACAGAGGGAGCTACGTTAGGAAATAAAGTAGCACCTGAAGTAATAACTGAGCGGGTAAATGAACTCTCCACATTAGTTGATGAACTAATTACGCAACGAGCTGAGATGAGAATTGGTGAGAAAGTTTGCGTCCTAATTGAGGATGAATTAGAGCAAGAGGGCAGAGCTGAGCATCAAGGACCAGATGTGGATGGCTCAACTTTTATAAAGTCCCGCAATAAGTATCGCGTGGGCGAGTATGTTGATGCAATAGTTAGTGATGTCCTAGGTGTTGATTTGATTGCGCAGGTTTTATAAAAGTGAAGGAATTAAATCTTCCTAATACCCTAACAATTTTTCGAATCCTGGCTCTGCCATTTTGCGCCTACGCATTATTTAAAAATGGCGGCGAAGATGATAGCTGGCGAATTATTGCTTTTATACTTTTCTTTATTGTTGGCCTAAGTGATATTTTAGATGGAAAAATTGCAAGATCTAGAAATCAGATAACTGAGTTTGGTAAATTGCTTGATCCAATCGCTGATAAAGCAATGCTTGCTACCGCAAGTATTTCAGCCTCACTCCTTGGCATGTTATCTTGGTGGGTAACTGCAATCTTTTTAACCCGTGAGATAGCCGTAACTATTTTAAGATTTGCCGTAATTAAAAAAGGCGTAATCCCAGCTAGTAAAGGCGCAAAGTTAAAGACTTTTTTCCAAAACTTTTCAGTCGGCTTCTATATCCTGCCGCTGCCATCATATTTAAATCTACCGCGAGACTTATTTACAGCAGTTGCCATTTATCTAACCATTACTACTGGAGTTGATTACTTTAGAAAGGTGCTTAGAAAGTGAGTA
This sequence comes from Candidatus Nanopelagicus abundans, assembly GCF_002288305.1. GTDB lineage: Bacteria > Actinomycetota > Actinomycetes > Nanopelagicales > Nanopelagicaceae > Nanopelagicus > Nanopelagicus abundans. Next base: position 764,671 of record NZ_CP016779.1, on the reverse strand, counting down.
ATGAATTGATTGCTAAATCAGTTATTAAGAAGTTAAGTAAGTTAAATAAGAACTTAAGTGTGGCCGAATCAATTACTGGTGGAGGCCTGGCTACCGCCCTAACTGATATCGCAGGTTCTTCAAAGGTGTTTGTTGGTGGGGTAATTGCCTATAGTGATGATGTAAAAATTAATCAGTTATTAGTTAGTAAATCTAATCTTAAAAAATATGGCCCAGTCTCTGAAGAGGTTGTATTGGAAATGGCCCAGTCTTGCCTTAAGAAATTTAAAACAGATTACGCTCTGGCTACAACTGGTGTGGCAGGTCCAGGTATGGCCTATGGAAAAAAAGCGGGAACGGTCTGGATCGCAGTAGCAAGTAAAAAAGAGAGTTTCACAGTCGCTCTTTCTCTACCTGGCACGCGGGAAGTTATCCGCCACGCCACAATTGCCAGCGCATTATCAGCTTTAGAGCGTATTCTTAAGCCGTGATACTTCTACGCACCCACATAGGTAGCACCCTTCGTGCTGCCCGCATTGAGCAAGAACGCACCCTGCGAGATGTTGCAAAGAGTGCTCGAGTCTCTCTCGGTTATCTATCTGAGGTAGAGCGCGGACACAAAGAGGCCTCTAGCGAATTGTTAAATGCAATTTGTACAGCCCTTGATCTATCACTTTCCACAATCTTAGTTGATGTTGCCACTGTGGTTAAAACCCACGAATCCCCAGTATTAACAATTTCGACTTTGCAAGTGGTAGAGACCGCAGCTTAAGTTGTCTGCCGAGTCGGCGCTTGTTACCTACGCCCGCCAACGAGATACTAGTAATAAATCAAGAGTCGCAATTTTAGCTGGTGCTAAATTAGTTATTGCTAAAGTCGGAAATTATCAATCAAATATTGCAGATATCGCAGTAAGCGCGCAGGTAGCTAAGGCGACTATCTATAATCAATTTGCGGATAAAGCAGAGATGATGGAATCTTTGGTTGAATCTGAAGTAATAAGGCTTACTGAATTAGCGCTCGCAGCTAGTTCAAGGCAGGAAGGGTTAGCGCTACTCTCAAATGCTATTTCCCAAGATTTGGCGCTTCGTAAATTAGTTGAATCAGACCCTAGTGATATTGCAAGACTGGTAACAATTACAAATCATCCAACCTGGGTATTAGTCCATCAAGGAATTGCTAAAGTTTTTGGCGCAGATTCAGCCGCATGTGGTGTGATTCTTAGGTGGTTAATTGGGCAGATTGCCTCCCCAATTACCGAAGAAGAATCAGTTGCTCAAGCTAGGCGACTTGCCGCTTCTTTATTTAACTAGAGATTAATCTAATTTGCGTTAAATTAAGTTAATGAGGATTTCTCAACTTCGAGGTAAATTAAGTGATTACTTTCCAGATGCTGACACCTATGCCAGAGATATCATCCATAGCGAATTAGGTGGGATAAGTGTGAACGCGGCAATTGAATTGGGGATGGAGCCGGATGAGATATGGAAAGCAGTAGTTCGGCATAACCCTTCGATGGCTGAAAAATACAGATAACGGCGTGTCCTAGCCCTGTTTTACCCTTTCGAACAGTTGTTCGATACAATTATCTTGCCCAACCAGAGCGGTTCCACAGTTCCGCTGGCCTCTCAGCCAGCCGTCAGTGATGTTCCGTACCTTCTGGACTGAACATATGACCTCGCATTAGGGGATGAAAGCCCTAGAGCTGGTCAAGGAGATGAAAGGAAAAAATCACTATGGCCTCTACAAATAGAGAACCACAAGATGAGAAAAAAGAAGATAAACGATCTAGTGATCGTGCTAAATCCCTAGATACCGCCCTTGCCCAAATCGAGCGTCAGTTCGGTAAAGGATCGGTAATGAAAATGGGAGACCGCAAAGCTGTTGCTATGCAGGTCATTCCAACTGGCTCAGTTGCATTAGATATCGCACTCGGCGTTGGCGGCCTGCCACGTGGTCGAGTAGTTGAAATCTATGGCCCAGAATCATCAGGTAAAACCACAGTTGCATTACATGCAATTGCAAATGCCCAAAAAGCTGGTGGCATTGCAGCATTTATTGATGCTGAACATGCATTAGATCCTGAGTATGCAAAGAAACTTGGCGTTGATATTGATGCGCTATTAGTTTCACAACCAGATACTGGTGAACAGGCACTTGAAATTATGGATATGTTAGTTAGATCAGGTGCGATTGATATTGTCGTAGTTGACTCAGTTGCAGCATTAGTACCAAGAGCTGAAATTGAAGGTGAAATGGGTGACTCACATATGGGTCTACAAGCTCGCCTGATGTCACAAGCACTTCGTAAAATGACTGGTGCACTGCACCAATCAAATACCACTGCAATATTTATCAATCAGTTAAGAGATAAGATCGGTGTTTTCTTTGGATCTCCTGAGACAACAACTGGTGGTAAAGCACTTAAGTTCTACGCTTCAATTCGCTTAGATGTACGCAGAATTGAAACCTTAAAAGATGGTCAAGATGCGGTTGGTAATAGAACCCGCGTTAAGATCGTTAAGAACAAGGTTGCTCCACCATTTAAGCAAGCAGAGTTTGACATCATTTACGGTGTCGGAATTAGCCGTGAGGGATCATTAATTGATATGGGTGTTGAGATCGGAATTGTTAAGAAATCTGGCGCCTGGTTCACCTATGAGGGTGATCAACTAGGTCAGGGTAAAGAAAATGCCCGTGCCTTCTTAATTGATAATCCAGATCTTGCTAATGATATTGAAACTAAGATCCGCACTTCATATGTGCCATCTGAGGTAGATCCTGCCTTAGTAGCAGCAGTAGATGAAGCAACCGCTGATGTTGAGTTTTAATCACTAACTAAATAAATAACACCTTGAAAAAATCTCAGGCTGTTGTAGCTGATCCCTACTCAGAGGCGATGTCGATTGCGTTATATGCTCTCGCTCCTCGTGCTAAGAGTAGGGATGAGTTATATAAACAATTATTAAAGCGTGGGGTTGAATCTGATACTGCTAATGCAGTTTTAGATTCACTTGAACTACAGGGTTTATTAAATGATCTAGAGTTTGCCAAATTATGGTCAGAATCTAGGCAGAGGGCAAAGAAGTTAAGTAAGCGAGTTATTGCCAGTGAACTTCGCACTAAAGGCGTCTCCCAAGACATAATTACCGAAGTTATTGAAGAAATAGATGATGAAAGTGAGTATGCCCAAGCTTTTACACTTGCGCAGCGAAAATACAACTCTATTGCTCATCTTGATTCCGAGGTCATCTACCGCCGGATCTCATCACTTTTAGCCCGCAAAGGTTATGGACATGGAATTTGCGCAAGAATTATGCGGGAGTTAACCAGCGTTAATTAGGCAAGTAGAATTAGGCAATGCCTACCTTTGTAGTTGAAACCTATGGATGTCAGATGAATGTCCATGATTCAGAGCGAATTGCCGGACTTCTACTAGATGCTGGCTACACCCAAGCACTAGCTGATACACAACCAGATTTAGTTGTATTTAATACCTGCGCAGTTAGAGAAAACGCTGATAATAAACTATATGGAAATCTCTCCTTTTTAGCACCGCGGAAGAAAAGTGATCCTAATTTTCAAATTGCAGTAGGTGGCTGCATGGCTCAAAAAGATAAAGACATAATTATTAAACGCGCACCATATGTTGATGTGGTATTTGGTACACACAATATTGGTTCACTACCTATGCTGTTAGAGCGTGCTCGAATTGAAGAGGCTTCACAAGTTGAAATAAAAGAATCACTTGAACACTTTCCCTCAACTCTGCCAGTAAAGCGAGACTCAGCCTTTTCGGCCTGGGTATCTGTTTCAGTAGGTTGTAATAACACCTGCACATTTTGCATAGTGCCTCAATTGCGCGGAATAGAAAAAGATCGACCAGCTCATGAAATTATGAATGAGGTGAGGGCATTAGTTGATGCTGGGGTAGTTGAAATAACTTTACTTGGCCAAAATGTTAACGCTTACGGAGTTGATTTTGGTGATCGCGGGGCATTTGCAAAGTTACTCCGCCAGTGTGGTGAGGTGCAAGGTTTAGAAAGAGTTAGATTTATGTCACCACATCCACGCGATTTTACCGATGATGTAATTGATGCAATGGCACAAACAAAAAATGTTATGCCACATCTGCATATGCCACTGCAATCTGGTAGCGATAAAATTTTGCAAGCAATGCGCCGTTCATATCGCGCCGATCGTTACCTAGGAATAATTGAAAAAGTTAGAAAGGCTATGCCTGATGCTGCAATTACAACTGACATAATTGTTGGTTTTCCAGGAGAAAGTGATGATGATTTTGCTGCCACTATCAATCTTGTTAAACAAGCTAAATTTTCAGCAGCATACACATTCCAGTACTCAAAACGGCCTGGTACACCAGCAGCTTTAATGGCTGATCAAATAGGTGATGATGTAATGGCGCATAGATATAACCAATTACATAATATTCAACAAGAGATATCAAAGAGTGAAAATGAGAAGCAAATCGGTAAAACTGTTGAGTTATTAGTATCTAGTAATGAAGGCAGGCATGATGTTGATCAAAAGCGTATGAATGGTCGAAGTGCTGATTTCAGGCTTACTCATTTTGATAATTCTGCAAATACTGCCCGGCCTGGTGATTTAGTTAAAGTAAAAGTTACGCAAGGCTTTGCTAATCATATTCTGGCCAGTGCTCCGATATCAGTTACGAAAACCAAAGGTGGAGATGTCCACGCATCTTGGGTGGAAGATATTGGTGATAAAAAGATTTTGTTAGGAATTCCAACTCTTAGCTCACTGAAATCTTTGTAATATTAAATGAGTTTAACTGTTATATGTGGTGCAACTGCTACTGGTAAAAGTGAATTAGCAGTAGCCCTTGCTAAAGAAATAAATGCTGAAGTAGTAAATGCTGATTCAATGCAGGTATATAAAGGTATGGATATTGGCACAGCAAAACTAACAATGGCGCAGCGAGATGCAGTAGCACATCACTTAATTGATGTTTTAGATATTACTGAGGAGGCAAATGTCTCTTGGTATCAACAGATAGCTAGAGATAAAATTGATGAATTAATTGCTTTAGGTAAATCAGTTGTTGTAGTTGGTGGTACTGGTCTTTATATTAAAGCTATTCTAGATGATCTAAATTTTCCAGATACTGATCCACAGGTTAGAGATAAAATAACAGAGCAGGCAGATCAATTAGGAAATGAAATAATGCATGAAAAACTTGCAAAATTAGATCCAGCAGCTGCGTTAGCTATTCCGAAGGAAAATATTCGAAGAGTAATTAGAGCACTTGAAGTGATTGAATTAACTGGCAAGCCATTTACAGCCAATTTACCTAGGCAAGAAAGTAGTAAGTATCCAAATGCTAAACAATTTGGTTTAGTCCTTGATCGCAGTAATTTAGATGAAAAAATTGATCAGCGCGTTGATGATATGTGGACAAAAGGTTTTGCAAGAGAGGTTTCACTACTTATGACACAAGGGTTGGAGCAGGCAACAACTGCTAAAAAAGCTCTTGGCTATAGCCAGATAATGAATTACTTAAATGGTGAATGTGATGAAGAGTTTGCAAAACAGGAGACCAAACGAGTTACTAGGGCATATGCCAGAAGGCAGGAAACCTGGTTTTCTAGAGATGATCGGATTAAATGGTTAGCCCCAGATTCAATGCAGGTCCGGCTAGAAAAACTCTTGGCTAGTATTAATTAATGGTTAAAGCTACCTACGGTCATGGCACACACAATGATTTTGTATTGGTCTTTGATGAAAGTGATGAGCTGAAATTCTCACAAGAACAAATTAAAAGAATCTGTGATCGCAAAACTGGCGTTGGTAGTGATGGCTTTATAAAAATTGTAAAAAAAGAGGGTAGTTGGTTTATGGATTATTCAAATGCTGATGGCACTCAGGCTGAGATGTGTGGCAATGGCATAAGAGTAATGGCTCGATATTTAACTGATCGTAAACACCAGATGAGTGGTATCTATGCAATTAACACTAGAGATGGAAAAAAGTTTTTAGCAGTGCCAGAGCAAGGTGATATTTCAGTAAATATGGGTCAGGTTTCACAAATTCCAGGTGAAATAATTGTTGAGGTGAATTCAAATAAGTATCGAGGATTTAACATTAATGTAGGTAACCCACATGCTGTTGTATTTACTGATGATTTAACTTTGATAGGAGATTTAAAGAGTGCACCAATTGTTTTACCAACTGATCAATATTTAGATGGAGTGAACGTCGAATTTGTTCAGTTTTTAGATAATGGTGAGATCATGATGAGAGTCCATGAACGAGGAGTGGGTGAAACCCAATCATGTGGAACTGGTACATGTGCAGTTGCTTTTGCTGCAAGTATTGAGAAGAATAAAAAGCTTCCAAGTAAGTGGATAATTAACCCACCGGGTGGACAATTAATTGTTGAAATTGATGCCCATAGCAACGCTACTTTAACTGGCCCAGCTGAATTAGTAAGAGATATTGAGTTGGATAAGTATTTGTGAGTGATTCAAAGTTTGATAAAGAGGACTCACTTGAGATTGATATCGACACATTAATTAGGGAAAATGCACAAGCAGTTGCAGATTATGAATTAAATGAGAGCCCAGTAAGTTCTAACCAAGATCTTCAAGATCGTCAGGCGCTTCGCAGGGTTAGTGGATTATCTACTGAGTTACAAGATGTTTCTGATTCTGAGTATCGCCAACTTCGCCTTGAAAAAGTTGTCCTAGTTGGTGTGTGGACACAAGGCAGTGCATTAGATGCAGAGAACTCACTTAAAGAGTTAGCTGCACTTGCTGAAACTGCTGGCTCACAAGTTATGGAAGCATTAATCCAGCGCCGGGATAAACCAGATTCAGCAACATTTATCGGCTCTGGCAAGGTTAAAGAAGTTAGAGATGCGGTTGTAGCAACTGGAGCGGATACTGTTGTTTGTGATGGTGAATTATCACCTGCTCAACTTAGAACTCTTGAACAAAAAGTTAAGGTTAAAGTAATTGATAGAACAGCTTTGATATTAGATATTTTTGCCCAACATGCGAAGAGTAGAGAAGGTAAGGCACAAGTTGAATTAGCTCAGATGTCATACATGTTGCCACGACTTCGTGGTTGGGGTGAGTCACTTTCTCGCCAGGCTGGTGGAATTGGTGGTCGCGGACCAGGAGAAACAAAGATCGAAACTGATCGACGAAGAATTAATGACAAGATGTCAAAGCTAAGGCGTGAGATTAAAGAGATGAAAATTTCTCGTGATACTAAGCGAAATGAACGAAGAAGAAAAAATATTCCCTCCGTTGCTATCGCTGGCTATACAAATGCTGGAAAATCCTCGCTTTTAAACAGATTAACTGGCGCAGATGTGTTAGTTGAAAATGCTCTCTTTGCCACATTAGATCCAACTGTTAGAAAAACTCAGAGTGCTGATGGCCGTATCTACACATTTGTTGACACAGTAGGTTTTGTAAGACATCTTCCTCATCAATTAGTAGAGGCATTTAAATCAACACTAGAAGAAGTTTCAGAGTCTGACTTAATCGTCCATGTTGTTGACGGCTCCCATCCTGATCCACAAGAGCAACTGCGAGCAGTTAGACAGGTAATTAATGAGATAGGCGGTGGTGAGATTATGGAGATCATCGCTATTAACAAGGCAGATGTATCTGCCCCCGAGGTACTTATGAATTTACTACGTAATGAAAGTAACGCTTATGCAATCTCTGCAAGAACTGGATATGGTGTTGACACTTTAGTAAAGGCAATTGAAGCAGCTCTACCAAAGCCAAAAGTAGAGATTAATGCGGTGATTCCATTTAGTAGAGGAGATTTAGTAAGTGCTGTTCATGAGCAGGGTGAGATTATTTCCGAGGAGTATTTACCTGAAGGAACAAAGATTCATGCAATGGTTGGTGGAGCGCTGGCTCAAAAAATTCAGATGCTTTGAGATTAGCCTCCAAGTGGAGTATCAGTTGCTTCACCTAATAAGATCAGGGTTACCGGCAAAGAATGGTGGCGAATTAAGTGGGGTTAGTTTTAGTTCAGGGCGCAGAGGCTTTGTTAGCTGATAGAGCTATTTCAAAAATTATTGCTTCAAATCCTGGTGCCCAAGTAATAACTTTATCGGCCGATGAAATTGAAAGTGGCGTTATTACAGATAATCTGGCTCCATCATTATTTTCTGATGCGAGGGTTGTAGTAATTAAGGAAATACAAGATTTAGCATCTGATTGCAGTGATGAAGTTGGTGATTATTTAGAAAATCAGGATGAGAATTTGACCTTAATACTTTGGCATAAGGGTGGTGTTAAAGGGAAAGCACTAGTAGATAAGATTAAAAAAGCAAAAGCAGAAGTTATTGTTTTTGAAGTGATAAAAAAAGATAGTGAAAAGTCTGACTTTATTCGCTCAGAATTTAAAAGATTAGAAAGAAAAGTTAGCACTGAAGCTGTATCAGCATTAATAGATTCATTAGGAAGTGATCTTCAAGAGTTAAGTGCAGCCTGCTCACAGCTAGCCTCTGATGTTACATTTAGCAAAATCATTGATGAGGATGATGTCAGGGCGTATCAGCAAGGAAGAGTTGAAAGTACGGGATTTGATGTTGCCGATGCCGCACTCGATGGTAAGACGGCAATAGCACTAATTAATTTACGTAATGCCCTTGCAACTGGTACTGATCCAGTTTTAATTGTTAGCGCATTAGCTTCATCACTTAGGACGTTAGCAAAAGTCTCTGGACAATCAAGTAGCAGTAAGTCTTTTGAATTAGCATCCATACTTGCGCTACCACCATGGCAGATAGATAAAGCTCGTCGCCAGTTATCTGGGTGGAATGAGATTGGTTTAACCAAGGCAGTTATCGCAATCGCTAATGCAGATGCTGATATCAAAGGGGCAGCCTCAGATCCCATTTATGCCTTAGAGCGGGCAATAATGACGGTTTGTTCTGCAAGGAGTGGCAGATAATCACGCTCAGTTTGAGCGTAAGCGCCATACGCTGATACCCTACGGATCTTCTTAAAGTTAGTTTTAAGATAAACAACGAGAAAAGGTAATCCTAAGTGGCAAATATTAAGTCCCAGATCAAACGTATTCGCACCAATAACAAGGCGCAGGATCGTAACAAGGCATATCGCTCAGCACTGCGTACTGCGATTCGTAAATTCCGTGATGCTGTTACATCTGGTGATGCTGCGAAAATAAAGAGTGAATTTACCGATGCTTCTCGTTCATTAGATATGGCTGTATCAAAAGGTGTAATTCATGCAAACAACGCAGCAAACAAAAAGTCAGCGATGGCCAAGTTGGCCAACAAAGCTGGCATTCGTTAATTTTTTAGACACCTCTAAGGCATAAATGCCTGCTATCTCGATTGCTAAAGCACCGCAACCTGCTGCAACAAACCCAATGCAGATTAGAAATTTCTGCATCATCGCCCACATCGATCATGGTAAATCAACACTGGCAGATCGAATGCTTGGTATTACTGGCGTAGTTGAAGATAGAAATATGCGTGCACAGTATCTAGATCGAATGGATATTGAACGCGAGCGAGGCATCACAATCAAAAGTCAAGCAGTTAGATTGCCATGGCGATCTGGACTTGATAATCAAGAATACATATTAAATATGATTGATACACCGGGCCATGTTGATTTTACGTATGAGGTTTCACGTTCACTTGCTGCATGTGAAGGCGCCGTATTACTAGTTGATTGCGCTCAAGGAATTGAAGCACAAACCCTAGCAAATCTTTATTTAGCTATGGAAAATAACCTAACAATTATTCCTGTCTTAAATAAGATTGATTTACCAGCAGCTCAGCCAGAAAAGTTTGCTGAGGAATTAGCTAATCTAATTGGTTGCAAGCCAGAGGATTGTTTGCGCGTCTCAGGTAAAACTGGTCAAGGCGTTGAGGTTTTACTTGATCAAATTACGAAGCAAATTCCAGCACCAGTAGGTGATCCTAAAGCACCTACTAGGGCATTAATTTTTGACTCAGTTTATGACTCCTATCGTGGCGTTGTTACTTACGTGAGAGTAATTGATGGACATTTATCACCACGTGATCAAATTCAGATGTATTCAACTGGTGTTAGACATGAGATGTTAGAGGTTGGAGTTATCTCGCCAGAGCCTTTAGCTAGTAAAGGCTTAGGAGTTGGTGAAGTTGGTTATTTAATTACTGGTGTAAAAGATGTGCGACAGTCACGAGTTGGTGACACAGTTACTACATACAACAATCCTGCCACTGTGCCACTTGCTGGTTATAAAGATCCTAAGCCAATGGTGTTTTCTGGTCTTTTCCCATTAGATGGTGCTGAGTATCCGATGTTGCGTGAGGCTCTAGACAAGTTGCAGTTAAATGATGCAGCTCTAGTATTTGAGCCAGAATCTTCAGCAGCATTAGGTTTTGGATTTAGGTGTGGCTTCTTAGGCCTACTTCATATGGAGATTGTTAGAGAAAGATTAGAACGTGAAGCTGGTTTAACCTTAATTTCAACTGCACCTAGCGTGGTCTATAACGTCACACTCGATGATGGTAAAAAATTAGTTGTAACAAACCCATCTGAGTATCCAGATGGAAAAATTGCTGAAGTACAAGAACCAATTGTTAAGGCAACCATCCTGGCCCCTAGTGAATTCATTGGCACGATTATGGAATTATGCCAACAGCGCCGGGGTGTGCAAAAAGGAATGGATTATTTATCTGAAGATCGAATTGAAATTCGCTATACCCTGCCACTTGCTGAGATAGTTTTTGATTTTTTTGATCAACTTAAATCCCGTACTCGCGGTTATGCATCTTTAGATTATGAGCCAATTGGTGAAGAATCTGGTGATTTAGTAAAAGTAGATATTTTATTACAGGGTGAAAAAGTTGATGCATTTAGCCAAATTGTTCACCGCGATAAGGCTTATGCCTACGGAGTATCAATGACCGGCAAGTTGCATGAATTAATTCCCCGTCAGCAGTTTGAAGTACCTATTCAGGCAGCAATTGGTGCAAAAATTATTGCACGTGAAAACATTAGAGCTATTCGTAAAGATGTTTTAGCCAAATGTTACGGTGGAGATATAACTCGAAAACGTAAGTTACTTGAGAAGCAAAAAGAGGGTAAGAAGCGAATGAAGATGGTCGGACGAGTTGAAGTGCCACAAGAAGCATTTATTGCTGCACTGACAACTGATTCGGATAAAGCGAGTGAAAAGAAGAAGTAAGTGAACCTAGCCTTTTATATTCATATCCCATATTGCGTTAAACGGTGTGGTTACTGTGATTTTAATACATACACACCTGCTGAGCTGCAGTTAACTGAAGGGTTAACGCAAATATCTAACTCTTATATTGATCTATTAGTTAAAGAGATAGAATTTGCAAGAAATCAAGTTGGCGAAAGTGCCATAGTTCCATCAATATTTTTTGGTGGCGGTACCCCTTCTCTTATGGAAGCATCTGATATTAAGCGGGTAATTACTGCCATTAGTGAGCAATTTAAATTAGACCCAATTGCTGAAGTAACACTTGAGACTAATCCTGACACTGTTACAAAAGAAAAACTAAAGCAATTTTATGATGCTGGAGTAAATCGAATTTCATTTGGCATGCAGTCCTCAGTTCCACATGTTTTAAAAACACTCGATAGAACCCATAATCCAGAGAATTTACCGCAGGTAACTAAGTGGGCTACTGAGGTTGGCTTTAAAGAAATTTCCGTTGATTTAATTTATGGCACACCGGGTGAGAGCAAGCAAGATTGGCAACAATCAATTAATTCAGCACTAGCGCTACCTATATCTCACATTTCTGCTTATGCTCTAATTGTTGAAGAAGGTACAAAACTAGCAGCACAAATTAAGCGTGGTGAGATTACAAAACCAGATGATGATTTAACTGCTGAGAAGTACATAATGGCAGATAAAGCTTTTACAACAGCTGGGTTTAATTGGTATGAGTTAAGTAATTGGGCTAAACCGAATTCACAAAGTAAACACAATTTAGCTTATTGGCTAGGTCATAATTGGTGGGGAGCAGGCCCAGGTGCTCATTCTCATATAAATGGAAAAAGGTTTTGGAATGTTAAGCATCCAAATTTATATAAACAAAAAATTCAGGCTAATGAAACAGTAATTTTAGACTCTGAAGTATTAAAAGGTTCACAGATAGAAAGTGAAAGATTAATGCTTTCAATTAGATTGCCCCAGGGATTAGAAAAAAATACATTAAATAATCAGCAGATTTTGGAATTAACAGATTATGTAAATAGTGGCCACCTTGATCAAGAAAATTGGAATCTGGGACGAGCAACTTTGACCCTAGATGGGCGTCTCATCGCCGATCGTATCGTCCGCGAAATACTGTTGTAGTAGCGTTGGCTTATGAGTAGCACAATGGCCAGTAGGCAACTTGAGATATTAAAAGCGATAGTTGATGAGTATGTGGCAACAGAGGAACCTGTTGGTTCTAAAACAATCGCATCCCGTGCCGGACTTGGAATTTCTCCTGCAACTATTCGAAATGAGATGGCAGTACTAGAAGATGCTGGATTAATTACTCAACCACACACTAGCGCTGGACGAATCCCTACAAATAAAGGGTATCGAGTATTTGTAGACCAACTTGATCAAGTTAAACCTCTTTCTAATGCTGAGCGCAAAGCGATTGAGAATTTCTTAGATGGTGCCTCTGATTTAGATGATGTAATTAGTCGGACAGTTCGCCTCCTAGCGCAAGTCACAAAACAAGTAGCTGTTGTTCAGTATCCATCACTTAGTAAAGCAAAAGTAAGGCATATTGAATTAGTTTTGCTTAACCCAGCTCGAGTTATGGTTGTTTTAATTACAGATACTGGCAGAGTTGAACAAAGAATGGTTGAGATTCCATTTGATATTAGTGAGAGTGCTCTTTCTGATCTACACAAAAAATTAAATATGGCTATCGCGACACAATCATTAGCGAATGTCGCAGATAAATTAGATTCACTTGCGAGTACTTATAGAGGTAGCGATAAATCAAATGTTTTGGTAGTAATTGCCACTTTAATTGAGATGGCAATAGAGCATCCAGAGGAGAGAGTAGTCTTAGCTGGAACTTCAAATTTAGCTCGTGCCAACCAAGATTTATCAAGCAGTATCCATCCAATTTTGGAGGCATTAGAGGAGCAGGTGGTATTGCTTAGATTATTATCTGGCACAGATTCTTCAGTCAGAGTTCAAATTGGAGATGAGCAGAGTGAGAAAAGTTTGCGTAAAACTAGTTTGGTATCGGTTGGATATGCAGATATTGGCGCCCTAGGAATTCTAGGACCAACTCGTATGGATTACGCAGCATCAATTACAGCAGTAAATGCGGTAGCCAATTATGTTGGAAGATTTCTAACGGAGAATAAATAAAAGATGGCTGATTTATACGAAACTCTCGGCGTTGGAAGAGATGCAAGTTTTGATGATATTAAAAAGGCTTATCGTAAATTAGCTCGTAGTTATCATCCAGATGTTAATCCAGACCCAAAAATGTCTGAGAAATTCAAGGAAATTACGGCAGCATATGAAGTCTTAAGTGATCCTGATAAACGACAAAATTATGATGTTGGCGGAAACGGTTTCGGTTCTGGCTTTGGCAATGCTGGCTTTGGTTTTGGCGACATTATGGATGCATTTTTTGGTGGTGGCCAGCAACGCGGTCCTAGGCCAAGAACAAGGGCAGGACAAGATGCTTTAATAAGAGTTGAAGTTGATCTTAAAGATGCAACATTTGGCTGTGAGCGAGAATTAAACGTTGAGACTGCTATTTCATGTACCAAATGCGCAGGTACAGGTTGCGCTAATAATTCAAGACCACGTACATGTGATATTTGCAAAGGTAGAGGGGAGACTCAGCAAGTTGCTAGATCAATTTTAGGCCAGGTCATGACAAGTAGACCATGCAATAGCTGCCAAGGATTTGGCTCAATTATTTCTGATCCATGTAGTGAATGTGCTGGTGATGGTCGAGTTCGCTCCCGCAAGAGTATTCCTGTAAAAATTCCAGCAGGAGTTGAAACCGGTAATCGTATTCAACTAAGTGGGCAGGGTGAAGTTGGTCCAGGTGGTGGTCCAGCGGGTGATTTGTATGTTGAAATAGTTGAATTAGCCCATGAATTTTTAGTTCGAGAAAATAATAATTTACATATATCAGTTGCGATACCAATGGCATCTGCAGCACTTGGGACTACGGTGGAGATTGATACATTAGATGGTAAACAAAGTGTTGAAATACATGAAGGAACTCAAAGCGGGTCTACCGTATCACTGCGTGGACTTGGTGTAACTAAACTACGCGGCTCCGGAAGAGGGGATTTAATGGTTCATATTGAGGTAACAATCCCAAGTAAATTAAATAAAGAGCAGAGTGATTTGCTAAGAAAATTTGCACAATCCAGAAATGATGAGCCAGGGAAGGTATCAATTCACAAAAGCCAAGACGAGGGTTTCTTCAGTAAAGTAAGAAATGCTTTCCGCTAGTGCTTTCCTTATTTTTCGTTGATGAATTAAGTGGTAGTAAAACACAGATACTTGATAGTGATGAGGCTCATCATGCAATCAAAGTTATGCGTCTTAAAATTGGTGAAGAGATTAAAATTTCAGATGGGAAAGGCAGTTGGGTATCTGGACCAATCTCTGAAATTGCTAAGAAAAGTCTTAAAATAACAGTCACCTCAAATGGTGTTGAGAAAATTAAAAAACCTGAATTAATCCTTGTGCAGGCTATAACTAAATCTGATCGTAATAAAGAAATGTTAGAGCTAATTACTGTAGCTGGTATGGATCGAATAATCCCTTGGCAAGCAGATCGCTGTATTAGTAAATGGCAATCTAACTCTTACGATAAGTGGAGTACTTCAATTAAAGAAGCAAGTAAGCAATCTCGAAGAGTTAACCTACCTAAATTAGAGAAAGTGATGAGCACAAAACAAATTATTGAGCAGATGGCAGTAAGTGATTGCATTATTGTTTTTCATGAGAGTGCTGATCAAAAATTCTCAGACCTAACTATTTCACAGAGCGCATCTGCTATTTACCTAATAATTGGACCTGAGGGTGGAATTGCGGAGGGCGAGCTTGAAATTTTTAAAGCGAAAGGCGGAAATCTAGTCCGGTTAGGTGAGCCAGTATTGCGCTCAGCACATGCTGGATTTGCTGCTCTTGCGTCAATTCAAACTAAGTTAGGGCGGTGGTAATAATGGATTGCTTATTTTGTAAGATTGTTAGTGGAGATATTCCAGCTACCGTTGTTAAAAAAACAGATTCGATTACTGCCTTTAAAGATATTACTCCTCAAGCCCCAACACACGTATTGATAATTCCAAACAAGCACTTTGAGAATATGGCAGAAGTTGCTAATGCTGATGCTGATTTAGCTGGCCAGATATTTAAAGTTGCAGGTGAGATTGCTCATGAATTAGGTTTAAAAAGCTATCGGACCAATGCAAACACGGGTTTGGAGGCTGGGCAATCAGTTTTCCACGCTCACTTACATCTCTTAGGTGGCAGATCATTCGCTTGGCCACCAGGTTAAATATACAATTAGATTAATGGATCCAATCGTAATTAAAGTTCCGACCGCATTTGCTATGGTCGCACTTATTGGTCCAAGTGACTCATATCTTAGAATTTTAGAAAGTGAATTTTCTCAACTCTCAATCACAGTTCGCGGTAATGAAATCTATGTAAAAGGTGAGATTGAAGTTGCTAAGCAATTTGAGGGCTTAGTTGAAGAACTAATTGCGATTTTGCGTAGTGGTCAAAACTTAAATACTGACATGGTCCGTAGATCAATTGGAATGATTAAACAAGATCCTGCAGAACATCCAGCTGAGGTACTCTCACTTAATATTTTGAGTAACCGTGGGAAAACTATTCGTCCAAAAACTGCTAATCAAAAGAAATATGTTGATGCAATTGATACCAATACAATTACTTTTGGAATTGGTCCAGCAGGTTCTGGTAAAACTTATCTAGCGATGGCAAAAGCAATACAATCTCTGCAGTCAAAGCAGGTAAATAGAATAATTTTAACTAGGCCAGCTGTTGAGGCAGGGGAGAGATTAGGATTTCTTCCAGGAACACTTCATGAAAAAATTGATCCGTATCTTCGCCCGCTATTTGATGCTCTACACGACATGATTGATCAAGATGCTATTCCTAGATTGATGAATTCTGGGGTAATTGAGGTAGCACCTCTTGCATATATGCGAGGCCGTACCCTTAATGATGCTTTTATCATTTTAGATGAAGCGCAAAATACAACTGCTGAACAGATGAAAATGTTTTTAACTAGACTTGGTTTTGGTTCAAGAATGGTTGTTACTGGAGATGTAACTCAGATTGATCTACCTAATAATTCACAATCCGGTTTAAAAATTGTTCAAGATATTCTAAAAGATGTCGACGATATAGCTTTCATGCACTTAAATGCTGAAGATGTTGTCCGAAATCGTTTAGTTGGAGATATTGTGACCGCATATGGAAATTGGGATGAGAATATTTCAAAATCAACCTTTCCTATTCGAAGCGGAAAAGGTGATCGTTAATAGCTCAGAACTTTGAGCAAATACTTATGAAAATAGAATTAGAAAATAATTCACATGTTAAGTGCAATGAAAAAGGCATTCAGTCTGTCGCTGAGTTTGCATTAAATAAATTAGGTATCCACCCAGACTCTGAGTTAGCAATTAGATTAGTAACTGAAGAAGAAATATCTGAGTTACATGTGAAATGGATGAATCTACCTGGTCCAACTGATGTCTTATCTTTTCCAATGGATGAGATGAAACCAAATTCAGCATCTAATGGCCCAGGCATTATTGGAGATATTGTTCTTTGCCCAGCATTTGCAGAAAAAAATGGTAAACAGTCTTTAGAAAAAGAACTTGAACTACTTACCGTTCATGGAGTTCTACACCTGCTTGGATATGACCATCAAGAAATATTAGATGAAGAAATAATGTTTAAACTTCAAGAAGACTTTCTTAATCAGTGGCGGATGAAAGTATGAGTCTTGCTACTTTATTTTCCGTCATTATTTTATTAGTTTTTGCTGGGTTTTTAGCTGGTAGTGAATCAGCGCTTACATCTTTATCAAGATTGCTAATTGAACAAGTTATTGATGCAAAACCCAAGTATGCAAGTAAGTTTTCCAGATTCACTGAAAATCCTGCTAGATATCTAAATGTTTTATTACTAGTAAGAAAGTGTTGTGAATTAACTGCAACTGTTTTAGTTGCGGCTGCATTTATTGAGATAACTGATAATAAAGCAGTGGCTTTAACGCAAACAATTGTTTTAATGGTGGCGATATCTTATGTAATTGTTGGAGTTGGTCCAAGAACTCTTGGTAAACAAAATGCACTCTCTTGGTCAAAGCCAGCAATCATCACTGCAGATTTGCTTTCAAAATTACTTAGCCCGCTTACTAATTTATTAATTACAGTAGGAAATGCAATCACACCAGGTAAGGGTTTTAAATCTGGGCCATTTTCAACCGAAGCTGAGTTTCGTGACTTAGTAGACCAAGCGAGCGAAAGTGGCTTTGTCGAAGAATCTGAGAGGGAGATGATTCATTCTGTTTTTGATCTTGGGGAGACAATGGTCAGGGAGTTAATGGTTCCAAGAACTGAGATGGTTTGGATTGAATCTGGAAAGAATTTAAGACAAGGACTATCCCTTGCGCTGCGCTCTGGCTTTACCAGAATTCCAGTCATTTCAGAGAATTTAGATAATGTTGTGGGAATTGCTTATGTTAAGGATTTAGCAAGGCGAGTTCATGAAAATCATGACGCAGAACAGAGTGAAAATGTTGAAGAACATTTGCGTAAAGCAACATATGTACCAGAGACTAAAACTGCAGATGAGCTGTTAAAACAGATGCAGCGCGATCAAATACATATGGCTATTGTGGTTGATGAATACGGCGGAACTGCTGGCTTAATAACAATTGAAGATATTTTAGAAGAGATCGTTGGTGAAATTGCTGATGAATATGATGATGATGAAGCTGAGGAAGTTGAATGGATAGATAAAGAAAAAGCTCGTATCTCAGCAAGATTACATGTGGAAGATTTTGCCGAAAAATTTGAAACAAGTTTCACAGTGGAAGAAATTGAAGATGTTGACACTATTGGTGGTTTAATTGCGAAACACCTTGGTCGCGTACCAATTCCTGGTAGCACAATAACTGTTCCCGGCTGGAAACTAACAGCAGAGCGACCAGTTGGTAGGCGCCATAGAATCGCAACAGTATTAGTTGAAAAAATTGCGGAAACGAGTCAGGCAACAGATCAGTTGTAAGATGCTCTAATGCGGATAATTAGATTCTCAGCTCCAGAAAAGCTTGGGGTAGGAACTGATCCATTATTTGGGGTATTAAATGATCAAGATGCAATATTGGTTTTACGTGGAGATCCAATTTATTCTGGCATTGTTCCAGCAGAGAAAAGTTTAAAACTAAGTGATGTTAAGTTGCTCGCACCAGTAATACCCCGTAGCAAAGTAGTTTGCATTGGTAAAAACTACGCGGATCATGCCGCTGAAATGGATTCAGAAGTTCCAAGTGAGCCCATAATTTTTATTAAACCAAATACATCAGTTATTGGACCAAATGAGGTAATAATCTGGCCAAGAATGAGTGAGCGAGTTGATTATGAAGCAGAACTTGCAATAGTAATTGGGCGTATTTGTAAGGAAGTTCCAGCATCAAAAGCAAAAGATGTTATTTATGGCTACACACTGGCAAATGATGTTACTGCTAGAGATCTTCAAAAGAAGGATGGGCAGTGGAGTAGAGCTAAGGGGTTTGACACTTTTTGCCCACTTGGACCTTGGATTGAAACAGAATTTATTCCAGGAAATCAAAAAATAACCTCCACACTAAATGGTGAGGTAAAGCAGTCCTCTATGCTTTCAGAGATGATATTTAAGGTCCCACAAATAATTGAGTTTGTAACAAATGTAATGACACTACTTCCTGGAGATGTAATTCTTACCGGCACACCTGCTGGTATCGGTCCTATGCCATCTGGAGCATCAATTACTGTGGCAATTGATGGTTTGGGCGCTCTTACTAATAAGGTCTCTTCTCGTGGCCAATAATTCTGAAGTACGTGTGCGATTTGCACCATCACCAACTGGTGATCTGCATGTCGGAAACATAAGAACTGCCCTATTTGATTGGGCATATGCAAGGCATACTGGCGGAAAATTAATTTTTCGAATTGAGGATACTGATAAAGAACGTGTAACAGATGAGTACATCCAAGCCGCAATTCAAAGTTTAAAGTGGCTCGGATTAGATTGGGATGAAGGACCTGAAGTGGGTGGTGAGTATGGCCCCTATTTACAATCAGAAAGATTAGATATTTATAGTCAGTGGTCACAAAAGTTTTTAGATCAAGGTGATGCTTATTATTGCTATTGCAGCTCTGAAGAGTTAGAGGAGCGCAGGCAGGTGCAAATGAAAAATAACAAAGCACCTGGTTATGACGGTAAATGCCGAGATTTATCAGATGCACAAATTGAGCAATATAAATCTGCTGGCCGCAAACCAGTTGTGCGTATGCGCATGCCGAATGGGGAAACAATTTTTACTGATCTAATTCGTGGTGAGGTTAAATTTGAACATGAATTTGTTCCAGATTTTGTTTTAGCACGAGCAGATGGTTCACCACTTTATACACTTGCGGTAGCAGTTGATGATGTTTTAATGAAGATAACTCATGTGCTACGGGGAGAGGATTTACTTTCATCTACTCCAAGGCAGATTAGAGTTTATCAAGCGATGGGCCTTACCCCAGCGCAGTATCCAGTATTTGCCCATCTACCATTTGTGATGGGACAAGATAATGCAAAATTATCAAAGCGAAATGGTGAAGTATCAATTAATTGGTATCGCGAACATGGCTATTTGCCCGAAGCCATTTGTAATTATTTAGCCCTTCTTGGTTGGTCACCTGGAGATGATAAAGAAAATATATCTATGACTGAATTAGTTCAGTTATTTACCATTGAACGAGTTAACAGCAGCCCAGCTAGATTTGATCCGAAAAAACTTGAAGCAATTAATGGGGATAAAATTCGAGCCCTCACCTTAGATAAGTTTTTAGAGTGGGCTTTGCCATTTTTAATTAAAGAAAAGGTTATTACTGGTACACCGGAAGAGATTGCGATTGTTAAATCAGCTCTACCAATAATCCAAGAGCGAATTATTACTTTAGCTGAAATCCCTGCCATGCTGAATTTTCTATTTGTTAAGGATTTTGTAGTAGCCCCAGATGAGTTACCAAAGATAAAAGATGAAGGATCACAACAGGTTTTAATGGTTGCGTTAGCGAAAATTGAGCCACTTTCTACCTGGAATCACACAAGTATTGAAGAGGTATTACGTAGCGCATTAATTGATGAACTAGGACTTAAACCAAGAATTGCCTTTAGCGCACTTCGAATTGCTGTAACTGGTTCTCATATTTCACCACCATTATTTGAATCATTAGAGTTGTTAGGCAAGGAGCGCTCGATCGCACGAATTAGGGCGGGGATTTCCAAATAAATTGTGGTGCAGGGTATTCTTATCCCTGCATTAAAAATAAATAATGGGGTATGGGGTAATTGGCAGCCCAGCTGATTCTGGTTCAGCTTGTCTAGGTTCGAGTCCTGGTACCCCAGCGATTTATTTATGTTCTACCGTACGGCTCCGTCGTCTAGTGGCCTAGGACTCTGGCTTCTCAAGCCAGCTACGGGGGTTCGAATCCCCTCGGAGCTACTTACTTATTATTTTTTAGTAAGTAGTCACTTAATCTTGCAGCAGTAGCAACAATTGCTGCAGCGTGAAGCCTGCCTGGCTGACGACTTAATCTTTCCATTGGCCCACTAATACTTACCGCAGCAATTACTTTATTATTTGGTCCACGAACAGGTGCTGAAACTGATGCCACCCCAGCCTCTCGCTCACCAACTGATTGCGCCCAACCACGGCGGCGAACAGCGGCAAGATTTGCTGCTGTAAATTTTGCATTTACTAATCCACGATGAAGTTTTTCTGGGTCCTCCCACGCAAGTAAAATCTGAGCAGCAGAGCCAGCCTGCATAGTAAATACAGTGCCAACTGGGACAGAATCTCTTAATCCGGTTAATCGCTCTGCAGTAGCTACGCAAATTCGTAGATCACCTTGCCGGCGGTAGAGCTGTGCGCTCTCACTAGTTGCATCTCTAAGTGCAGTAAGGGCAGGTGTTGCAATTGCTAGTAACTTATCCTCACCAGCTGCTGCAGCCAACTCAGATGAGCGGGTGCCTAAAATAAATCGACCAGAAAAATCCCTACTAACTAATCGGTGGTGCTCAAGGGCGACGGCTAATCGATGGGCGGTAGGTCTTGCAATGGCGGTGGTGGCAACAAGTTCACTTAATGATTGCGGACCGGCCTCTAATGCGGCAAGGATGCGTAAGGCTTTGTCTAATACACCAACTCCGCTATTCTTCTTGTCCACACTCTGATAATGCCATCTCATTAGGTGAGAAGCAAATCTAGTGAATATTTTGCAAGATAAGGGAGTAAGTAGGAAATGGGTAAGACGTTAGCGGAGAAGATTTGGACTGAGCATATTGTCAGCTCAAAAGTGGGTGAACCAGATCTACTTTACATTGACCTACATTTAATTCATGAAGTAACTAGCCCACAAGCATTTGATGGCCTGCGCCTTGCAAATCGAAAGGTGCGCCGGCCTGAATTAACTATTGCAACTGAAGACCACAATGTTCCTACTCTTAATATTGATAAACCGATTGCTGATCCCGTTTCAAAATTGCAAGTAGATACTCTTCGAAAAAATTGTGCTGAGTTTGGTGTACGAATACATTCACTAGGTGATGTTGAGCAGGGAATTGTGCATGTGGTTGGACCACAACTGGGTATAACTCAACCAGGTATGACAATTGTTTGCGGGGATTCACACACCTCAACTCATGGAGCTTTTGGAGCGTTAGCATTTGGAATTGGTACAAGTGAGGTTGAGCATGTTCTTGCAACTCAAACCTTGCCATTACTTCGACCAAAGACTATGGCAATAAATGTTGAAGGCACATTAAAACCAGGAGTGACTAGCAAAGATATTATTTTGGCAGTAATTGCAAAAATTGGAACTGGTGGTGGCCAGGGTTACATTCTTGAGTACCGAGGTAGTGCAATTAGAGTGCTTTCAATGGAGGCTCGTATGACAATTTGTAACATGTCAATTGAGGCCGGTGCTAGAGCAGGTTTAATTGCACCTGATCAAACAACATTTGATTATGTTAAGACAAAGCCTCACGCACCAGCAGGAGCTGATTGGGATGCCGCTCTTACTTATTGGAAAACATTATCTACTGATGCTGATGCAAAATTTGATAAAGAAATTAACTTAAATGCTGATGAATTAGCACCATTTGTAACCTGGGGAACTAATCCAGGTCAAGGTTTGCCACTTAGTGGATCTGTGCCAAACCCAGCAGATTTAAGTAATGCTGAAGATCGCGGAGCAGCTGAACGCGCTTTAGAGTATATGGATTTAAAACCAGGGACTCCGCTTAAATCAATTAAAGTAGATACTGTTTTCTTAGGTTCTTGTACAAATGGACGGATTGAAGATTTAAGATCTGCCGCTGATATTTTAAAAGGAAAAAAGATTGCATCAACACTTAGGCTTTTAGTTGTGCCAGGCTCTGCTCGAGTTAGATTGCAAGCAGAAGCTGAAGGCTTAGATAAAGTGTTTCTAGATGCTGGCGCTGAATGGCGCAGTGCTGGTTGCTCTATGTGCCTAGGAATGAATCCTGATCAACTAAAGCCAGGTGAGCGAGCAGCATCTACTAGTAACCGTAACTTTGAAGGCAGACAAGGAAAGGGCGGCCGCACCCACTTAGTTAGCCCTTTGGTAGCAGCAGCTACCGCTTTAAAGGGCACATTAGCCTCACCGGCGGATTTGTAACATGGAAAAATTTGTTAAACATACCGGCAGCGCCTTACCGCTGCGCCGTAGCAATGTTGATACCGATCAAATAATCCCAGCTGTTTATCTAAAGCGGATTACTAAGAACGGTTTTGAAGATGGGCTATTTGCCGCCTGGCGCAATGATCCAACATTTGAGTTAAATCAACCTCAATATAAGAGTGCAACAGTTTTAGTTGTAGGCCCTGATTTTGGTACAGGCTCATCTAGAGAGCATGCGGTTTGGGCTTTGCAAAATTATGGCTTTAAAGTTGTTTTATCCAGCAGATTTGCCGACATCTTCCGAGGTAATTCACAAAAGATGGGGCTATTAACAGTTATTTTGCCACAGGATGAGATTGAAAAAATTTGGAAAAAAGTAGAAAGCGCACCTGATACCAAAATAACTGTTGATTTAGAGGCTAAGACAGTCTCATATGACACAGCAAGCATCGCCTTTGCCATCGATGATTACACCAGATGGCGACTAATGGAAGGCTTAGATGATATTGGGTTGACCTTTACAAAAATTGATGAGGTAACAAAGTTTGAAGAAAAAAGATTGAGTTTTAAGCCTAAAACACTACCAATTCGTTAAGTTAAACTCTAAAGTAATTCTTTAGAGTTTAGCAAACTTCCTTAAAAAACCTTGATTTATAATAAGAATTTGATGCCGACACACCGATTTAATTAACCAAACTATTTCACATCACCCCATAGATTAACCCTAGTTAAGCAAACGCTTAATGTTTATGCGTAAATAAGGGGAAATTATGAACAAGGCCCAGTTCATCGCTTACCTAGCACCACAATTTGGTGATAGTAAGAAAGAAGCTGCTCGCGCTATTGAGGTTGTTTTTGATGCGGTAGTTCGCAATATCTCAAAGGGTGAAGATGTAATGATTAATGATTTCGGTAAGTTTAAGAAAGTTGATCGTCCAGCACGTAAGGGACGTAATCCATTTACCGGTGAATCAATTCAGATTAAAGCCAGCAAGAAGGTTCGCTTTCTACCTGCAAAGGGTTTGAAAGAAGTTATCTCTGGCGCACGTAAATTAGGTGCAGCACCAACACCACCAGCAAAAGTAGCGCCAGTAAAGGCTGCTAAGAAAGCTGGCAAGGCAAAGAAGGTTTCTCGTAAGCCTGCTAGAAAAGCGAAGAAGTCAAAGCGTCGCTAAAAAAGTAAATTAATTAACGGGATCTCATCTATGAGGTCCCGTTTTTTACGCTCATTTATGGCCAATAACGGTAATAGTCGTAGAATTAAGTTGTGTCTACAGATCTGAAGATTTCCTATGCACCCCCTAGCGGAAAACCATTAGGTGTAACTAGTTGGTTTCGATTTGGTGCAGATTTAGTTAGGCCGCTCTTAAATTTAATCGCTAAGCGGGATTGGCGTGGCGTAGAAAATTTACCAAAAAGTGGAGCAGCAATTGCAGTTTGTAATCACATCTCATATGTAGATCCACTTCTTTTTACACATTTTTTATATGACAATGGCAGAGCACCAAGGTATTTAGGTAAGGCGTCACTTTTTAAACTGCCAATTATTGGGCGAGTTTTACTTGGTGCGGGTCAGATTCCAGTTGAACGCGAGACCAGTGTTGCCTCAGACGCACTTCAACATGCGATTGCATTTTTAAAAGCTGGCCATTTACTAGGTGTCTATCCAGAAGGAACACTAACTCGAGATGCTAACTACTGGCCCATGAAGGCTAAGACCGGAATTGCTCGCCTTGCAATTCTTACCCAAGTTCCAGTTATCCCATGCGCGCAGTGGGGTGCACAAAAGATTTTGCCAGCATATTCAAAAAAGCCAAAGTTATTTCCACGTACAAAGGTAATCATTCAAGCTGGAACACCACTTGATTTTTCAAAATGGTATGGAAAAGCAGAGGATCCAGTTGCAGTTGAAGAAGCAACTGCTTATGTGATGAGTGCAATCACTAAATTGTTAGAAGATATTCGGGGTGAGAAAGCACCGTTTGAGGTATTTGATCCAAAAAAATCAGCCCTACCTCGAACTGGTAATTTTAAGAAAGAAGTAAAATGAAAAAAGTTGCTGTCTTAGGTTCTGGAGCATGGGGAACAACACTTGGTCAGGTAATGGTTGATTCTGGTCAGCAGGTTTTAATTTGGGGGCGAAACAAAAAAGTAGTACGAGAAATAAATCGTCGCCATTCAAATCGGAGGTTTTTAAAAGGAATTGATCTACCAAAAGAGTTAAGAGCAACTACCGATATTAAAGCTGCACTTGAGTTTGCTGAGGTAATTTTACTAGCAATTCCAGCTCAAACATTGCGAGAGAATTTAGTAAATTGGAAGGGGTTTTTTCCAGAGGAATTACCAATTATAAGCACCTTAAAAGGTATAGAAGTTGAAACCCAATTTAGAATGACTGAGGTTGTCCAAGACGTGTTAGCAGTAGATCAATCAAGATTAGGAATAATTACTGGACCAAACTTAGCTAGTGAAATTATTATGAGACAGCCAGCTGGCGCAGTTGCCGCATCTGAAAATCAAAAAAATATTGATTTAATGGTTGAAATGTTTTCAACTAATTATTTTAGAATCTACCCATCATCTGACTTGATTGGTTGTGAATTTGCTGGCGCAGCTAAAAGCGTGATTGCACTTGCAGTTGGTATTGCAGTTGGTATGGGATATGGCGAGAATACTCAAGGATTAATGATTACTCGGGGGCTAGCTGAGGTTGCTAAATTAGGTGAGGCATATGGCGCTAATCCTCTTACCTTCTTAGGACTTGCTGGAATTGGTGATCTCGTAGCAAGTGCGCAATCACCTCTGTCGAGAAATAGAAGTTTTGGTGAGGTATTAGGAAAAACTGGTTCAATCACTAAAGCTAGAGCTCAGGTTGTTAAAACAGTTGAGGGTGTTTATTCAGCAGGTGCGATGCTAGAACTTGCACATCGAGTAGGAGTAGAAGCACCAATAATCGAGGTAGTTTCAGATGTCGTTGCCGGTACATTAAATCCAAAAGATGCAGTTGATAGATTAATGAAAGTAAGTATTAAGGCAGATATTTAATGAGTAAAGTTAGAGTTGGAATTATATGTGGTGGGAAAAGTAGTGAGCATGAAATTTCATGTGTTTCAGCAAATGGAATTCTTGGCGCAATAGATCGAAATAAATTTGAACCAGTACTAATTGGAATTACTAAATCAGGTAAATGGCTTCTTCTGCCAGCTGATACAAGTTTTATCATTCAAAATGGTGCCTTACCCGTAGTGCCAGAATCTGGAGTAGAGATAAGTGTTACTAGCCAAGGTTTATTTTCTGGCGGGAAAAACCTAGCAATCGATGTTGCATTTCCGATTCTGCATGGACCATATGGAGAAGATGGAACTATCCAAGGGCTTTTTGAAATGATTGGGCAGCGCTACGTTGGTTCAGGTGTTTTAGCGTGTGCGGTAAGTATGGATAAATCCTATGCAAAGCCTATTTTCGCATCTGCTGGTTTAAATGTTGCAGCAGGCACAGTTGTAACATCTTCAAAATTTGAACTACCAAGCAGTCTTAAATATCCACTATTTGTTAAACCAGCTAGAAGTGGCTCAAGCCGTGGTACAACAAAAGTTAAAGCAGCAACTGAGTTAACTGCAGCTGTTGAGCACGCACTGACTTTTGACACTAAGGTGATAATTGAGCAGGCAATAATTGGAAAAGAAATTGAATGCGCAGTCTTGCAAGCAGACGGCAAATTATCTACATCACCAGTTGGAGAAATTGTAATTTCAGATAAGTATGAGTTTTATGATTTTCAGGCTAAGTATTTAGATAATTCTATGCAACTTGTATCACCAGCAATTCTTCCAGCCGGCATTGAAGAAAAAATTCAAAAAGCTGCCTTACTTGCATTTAGCGCAGTTGGGTGTGAAGGATTGGCCAGAATTGATTTCTTCTATTCAAGTGATAATCAGATCATAATTAATGAAATCAATACTATGCCTGGCTTCACTCCAACCTCGGTTTATCCAAAGTTAATTGAGAAAACCGGTATTTCATATCAGCAACTCATAACTAAGTTAATTGAAACTGCTCAAAAGCTTTCAATAAATGTAACTAGGTAATTGATGGATGGAGTTTTAGAAAAATCTGCTGTTAAACGAGTACAACAAGCTTTGATAAGTATTGGTGCTAAGGGGCAGATTAAGGTTTTAGCAGATAGTGCTCGGAGCGCAGCTGAGGCAGCAGCAGCTTTAGGTATCGAAGTTGGTCAGATTGCTTCATCAATTATTTTTAAACTACCTGATCAAAGCCCGCTATTAGTTATTACATCAGGTAGGCATCGTGTTGATACTGAGTTAGTTGCAAGGCAATTAGGAGAAGATAAGTTAGACCGAGTAGATGCTGATTATGTGAAAGAAAAATCAGGATTTTCAATAGGTGGTGTGAGCCCATTGGGGTGGATTTCAAAGCCAGAAATCATCCTTATTGATGAAGCGCTAAACGATTACGACGTTGTGTGGGCTGCTGCTGGACATCCTCATGCGGTGTATCCAACAACGTATGTCGAATTGATTCAATGCACTGGTGCGCAACCAATGATTGTAGGAGAATAGTTAAATGAGGAACAAAACTTTTATAACCGCAGTTTTTGCTTCTTTTGCTTGGAACCTATATTTAGTTGGTGGTGTCATGTTGGGTGCTTCTTACGCACTTGATCGCGCAGCTGGTGGCCAATTTGAGGTCTTTCCCACTTACCTAAGAATTGTTTACATTTTAAATTTTGCCCTAATTGCTTATCAGGTAGTGATTTTTACTCGCTCCTCCTACGGCATAGCAGTTAAGCCAAAATGGATAGTTAAAGCTTTTGTAATTCTCGGAGCTTTGGGGATTCTTGCTAATGCAGCATCTCGAAGCGCTAATGAGCGTTGGAACGTTATTCCCGCATTAATCATTACATTTGCTTTTTATCGAATTTTGAAATCCGACACAAAAAGAACAGAAGTAGCCGCGTAGGCATTTCCGATGAGAGACCAAGTTCGAACCTCATACAGAATTTCCTCAGTAGCAATGGTTTCAAAAGCCATAGGGGGCGTTGCACCAATTGGATGGATAAATCAGCCGAAGATAGTAATTATTGATCAAGCACTAAATGATTACGAAGTAGTTTGGGCAGCAGCAGGTCATCCACATGCAGTTTATCCAACAACGTATGACGAGTTAATTAAATGTACTAGTGCAAGGCCACTTATAGTTGGTGAAAATTAAAAAGTAGTAACTGGGCAGGTAAGAGTTCTAGTTATGCCAGCAACTGCTTGCACCTTTGCTAAAACTGTGCGACCTAGATCTTCCATGCTTGCAGACTCTGCTCGCATGATTACATCGTAAGGACCGGTAACACCTTCAGCGATAGTTACGCCAGCAATGGCAGAAACAGCTTTTGCAACACTGGAAGCCTTACCAACTTCAGTTTGAATAAGAATGTAAGCCTGAACAGACATTTGAAGCCTTTCAATTATTGCTTTAAGTTCGGCCGTGAACCAAAGCGATATTAAAGGGTAGCCTATAGCGAGTTAATTGGGGAGTGGCATTGATTGAATCTGAAGCAGGGCTGATAGCGCGCTTACGCGATCTATTTCACACCTCATTTCAAACCCAGGTGCAAGTGGGCATCGGTGATGACGCTGCGGTTATAAAGAGTTCTAATAACAAGTTAGTTGCAACTGTAGATATGGCAGTAGAGGATATTCACTTTAATAAAAAGTGGTCCACACCATTTCAAATAGGGGCAAAACTTACAACGGCAAATCTTGCCGATATCTTTGCCATGGGGGCTATTCCTAAATATTTATTAGTAGCAGCTGGTATTAGTGAATTAAATAATAGCGAGACGGTTACCGAACTTGCTAAAGGTATTCGCTCTGTTGCCGATAAATTTGAGGTAACTGTTATTGGTGGTGATTTAAGCAAATCTGAGAAAATGACTTTAAGTATTACCGCTCTTGGTGAGTTATCAGCTCAACCAATTCTTCGAAGCGGTGCGAGAGTTGGAGATCTGATTTATTTATCATCACTTACAGGTTTATCTGCTGCCGGACTTGCAATATTAAATAGAGAACTAGATCGGCCAAGGTATGTAGTTGAGGCTCATTTAAATCCAAAACTAGTAGCACCAGATAAGTTAATCAAAGTAGCAACATCTATGTGTGATGTAAGTGATGGGTTAGCAACAGATGCCGCACACTTATCTTACGCATCAAATGTAAATTTTAATCTGAGTAAGGATTTAATCTCACAAGCAGCAGATTTTAAAGATCTTGCAGAGCTTGCGAAAGAATTAAATGAAGATGTATTTGATTGGATTCTTACTGGAGGTGAGGATCACTTCTTCCTGGCAACTGTTGGCAAGGAGAATGAGAGCAATGAATTAGGAATTCAAATAGGTAGTGTTGGTAAAGGTGAGGGGAAATTGTTACTAGATGGTGTAGAAATTAAAAAAACTGGTTACCAGCACTTCTAGTTAGCGAACTACTTTGCCTGCCTTAAGGCATGAGGCACAAACATTCTTGCGCTTGGTTTGTCCATTGATTAGCGTACGAATTTTTTGGATATTTGGATTCCAGCGACGGCGAGTAGCACGTTTTGAGTGGGAGACGTTGTTACCAAAGCTTGGGGCTTTGCCGCAGATATCGCATACTGAAGACACTTTATTTACTCCCTTTATTTCCTAATTGAACTAATCAGAGGCGAAAGATTACCTCGCAGGGGTATTAAATGGCTAATCCGGTGGGTAATTACGCGAGATAAAGCAGGCGGCGTTGGATACTTCCACTATGGCCAGCCTTGTGACCCGATTGCAAAACATAGTAGGTGATCGAACTGCTGATGTTTTAGAAAAATCATTTGGGATGACTACTGTCAATGAACTACTTCGCCATTACCCAAGAAGGTATGTGGTGCGGGGTGAGTTAACTGATATTTCAACTTTATTAGCTGATGATGAGGTCACAATTTTGGCTGAAATTGAGGCGGTTAAATTACGGCGGGCTAATGGCAAAAACTTATTAGAGGTAATTGTTACAGATGGAAGTGCGAACTTGTCTTTAACGTTCTTTAACCAAGCTTGGCGGGAGAAGGATTTAAAAGCCGGCCGAGTAGGAATGTTTGCAGGAAAAGTTGGTGTATTTAAAGGTAAGCGACAGTTATCACACCCTGATTATCAATTAATTCCAGATGGAGATGACGTTGATGCTGCAGTTGCTGAGTTTGCTGGCAAATTTTTACCTGTCTACCCGGCTACGGCAAAACTACCGTCATGGAAGATAATGCAGTGCATGAAATTAGCTTTAGATTCATTAGATGAATTAGCAGATTATCTACCGGAGGATGTAGCTAAGGAATTTAATTATCCAAATTTAATGAAAGCATTCTCTGATATTCACCAACCACCTGATCTAGATAGCGCAGCAAATGCAAGAGAAAGGCTTACATTTGATGAGGCTTTGTTACTGCAGTTGTTGCTTGGTCAAAGACGAAATGAAATAGTTAAATTAGTAACAAAATCTCGCACACCAAATACCCCTGTTTTAGTTGCTGCTTTTGAAGCTAAGTTACCATTTAAATATACCGCTGGTCAGATTGAAGTTAACGCGCAAATTGAAAAGGATTTATCAAATAAGTATCCAATGCATCGACTACTGCAAGGTGAAGTCGGATCAGGAAAAACAGTTGTTGCACTTAGGGCAATGCTTTCCGTAGTTGATTCATCCGGTCAGGCAGCGCTGCTTGCACCTACAGAGGTTTTAGCTCAGCAACATTTTCGAACAATAAAAAAATTGCTTGGCGAATTAGCCCAAGCTGGCACACTGCAAGCAGGCTCAATAGGCACTGAAGTTGAATTACTAACTGGTTCTTTATCTACTGCTGAGAAAAAAGAGATTCATGCAAAGTTAGCAAGTGGACAAACTGGAATTGTGATTGGTACTCATGCGCTAATTTCAGATGGAGTTACATTTGCAGATCTCGGACTTGTAGTAGTTGACGAACAACATCGATTTGGTGTTGAGCAGCGAGATGCACTTCGTATGAAGGCAAAGCAACCACCACATCTTTTGGTTATGACCGCTACTCCAATTCCTAGAACTGTGGCAATGACGGTATTTGGTGATTTAGATATTTCAACACTTAAGGAATTACCTAGTGGGCGAGTAGCAATTACCACACATGTAATTCCAGTACTTGAAAAACCACACTTTTTAAATCGAGCATGGGCCCGTGTTAAGGAGGAGGTAGCAAAAGGTCATCAGGTTTATATCGTTGCGCCTAGAATTGTTAACCCAAATAAGAAACTAACAGAAAGAGAGATTATTGCTGCTCAATTATTAGGTGAAGAGTACTTAGATAATGAGCAGATGAGCGCAGTTGAAGAGTTAGCACCTGAACTAGCAAGTGGGGAATTATCTGGGTTAAAAATTGCCACACTTCATGGCCGCCAATCTAGTGATTTAAAAGAGCAAACAATGGTCGCGTTTGCAAAAGGTGAAATTGATGTTTTAGTAGCCACTACCGTAATTGAGGTGGGAGTTGATGTTGCAAATGCATCAATGATGGTAATTATGGATGCTGATCGTTTTGGCATCTCACAACTTCACCAACTCCGTGGTCGAGTTGGGCGAGGTAGTGTGGCAGGACTTTGCTTACTAGTTACAAGTGCGCAAGAGGATTCTCAAAGTATGCAAAGACTAAATGCACTGGCTCAAACTTTAGATGGTTTTGAATTAGCTCGCCTTGACCTTGAACAACGTAAAGAGGGTGATGTATTAGGTAGATCCCAATCTGGTGGTAGATCACACCTTCGCTTATTAAGAGTATTACGTGATGAGAATCTAATTGATTCTGCTAGAGGCGTTGCCCTTAAGATTTTAGGTGTTGATCCAGAGATAAATCATTTGCCAGAGCTAAAGAGTGAAGTAGATAAACTTAAGAGTGATGAAGCAGCAAGATTTATGGATAAATCATGAGCATGCGAATTATTGCCGGAATTGGTAAAGGGCGAAAACTTTTTTCACCACCATCAATTACCCGCCCAACCTCTGACCGAGCACGAGAGGGTTTGTTCTCATCCTTAATTTCAACCTTTGGTACATTAGAAGGACTTCACTTTTTAGATTTATTTGCTGGCTCAGCAGCTGTGGGAGTTGAGGCATTATCTAGAGGAGCAGCCCTTGTTGAGGCAGTTGAAAGTAATTCAGTTAGCGCAGATGTTTGTGAAGAAAACTTTGCATTACTTTCATCCCTTACAGGAGTTGGGAAATTTAAGGTACATAATAAAACAGTATTTGAATTTTTAAACCATACTGCTTCTAATCCATACGAGATTATCTATATAGATCCACCGTATGAAGTGGCTAATTCAGAAATTGAAAAGATATTAAAGAAAATCATTTCACTTAATTTGTTAAGTAAGTTTGGAGTTATTGCAATTGAACGTGATGGGAAAGTAAAAGCATTCACTTGGCCACCTTCCTTAACAGAGCTCAAGGTTCGCTCATATGGTGCTGGTAGCATTCATTATGGAGTGCATACTGAGCGCGATGCGTGAGTAAAAATGGCTAACTTAGCAATTAGTTGCTAGCGTTTTATCCATGAGACGTGTTGTTTGTCCAGGATCATTTGACCCAATTACTAATGGTCATCTAGATATTATTGCCAGAGCTTGTACTTTATTTGATGAGGTTGTAATTGCAGTATTAGTTAATCAAACGAAGAGCTCATTATTTACAGTAGATGAGCGAATTGAAATGATAAAGCAAGTAACTACTCGGTATACGAATATTAAGGTTGATTCCTGGTCTGGCTTATTAGTTGATTATTGCCGTACTAATAAGATTCCAACAATTGTTAAGGGATTACGGGCAGTAAGTGATTTTGATTATGAGCTACAAATGAGCCAAGTAAATTTACAACTGCAGGGAGTTGAGACATTATTTATGTCCACCGCCCCATCTCATTCATTTTTATCCTCTTCTTTAGTCAAAGAAATCGCTAGTTATGGTGGGGATGTCTCGGCTTATATGCCAGCTGCAATAGTGGATAAGTTAAGATCTCGCCTTGAGCGGAAGGATTAATCATGGATGTAGTTGAAAATTTAGAGGCAGCAATTGCAGCTGTTGAAGAGGCACGCTCTGTTCCACTTTCTGCTTCTTGCGTCATAAATAGAAGTGAATTACTTCAACTATTAGATAAAATTAAAGTTTCTTTTCCAAATGATTTAGCCAGAGCTATTTCCATACAACGTGATAAAGAAAATATTTTAGAAGATGCGCACAAGCAAGCAGATGCCATTATTGAGCAAGCAAGAGAGGAAGTTGCTCGTTTAGTTGAGCAAACCACAATTGTTAGCAGTGCTCGCAAAGAAGCTAATCGAATTCTAGCTGAGGCAAACACAGATGGAGAGAAGAGTCGAGAAGAAATTGATGCTTATATTGATTCAAGGCTTGCAACTCTTGAAGTGATTTTAAATAAGACTTTAGATGTGATTAGTAAGGGCCGAGATAAGCTAGACGGATTTGAAACTAAGCACGCACTCTCTGAACTAAAAAATTAGTTCTATGGCAAGATCAATTTATATCTTTAACACCCATGATCTGCCTCATCGGGCAGGTGAGATGCGAGAGCACGAATTAGATCTTAAAATCACCGAGTCAGTAGGAGTTGACCTGCTATCAGTAAAACCGGGTGAAATCATCGAGGTTGATCTGCGATTGCAATCAGTTGATGAGGGAGTACTAGCTACAGCTCGAGTAATAGCAAATGCAACTGGTGAATGCACTAGGTGTTTAAAGCCAATTAGCTGGCCAATTGATGAAAATTTTACTGAGCTTTATTACTATGAAGTTTTAGCAAATAAATCTGCAGGTAAGCGAGGAAGTAAATCTAGTAAAGAAGATGATCTAGATCTTGAAGAAGATGATTTAAGTTTTATGATTGGTGATGATATTAATTTAGAGCCTGCGATAAGGGATGCGATAATTTTAAATTTAGCAGTAAATCCACTTTGTAATGAGGATTGCCCTGGCCTTGAGGAAAAGCAGGGACAGAATTGGTCATATCTGCCAGTAGTTGAATCTGAATCACCAGCTGATCAAAGATGGGCCGCCTTGAAGGATTTTCCGCTCAAAAATTAAGCCGTTTTTACAAGATCCAACTTTTCCTAGATAATTCTCACCTTAGCAAATGTGTTTATAAGGAGTAATGATCATGCCAGTACCAAAGCGAAAAATGTCGCGAGCACGCACTCGCTCTCGTCGAAGCATGTGGAAGACAACTCCTGCACACCTTGCAACATGTGAGCAATGTCAGCAACCAAAATTACAACACACAGCTTGCCCAACCTGTGGAACTTATAATCGTCGCCAGGTTCTAGAGGTCTGATCTGTACTCTGGCCTAACCGAGCAACTCGGAATTTCGGTTAAGGATAAGTTGCTTGAACTTGCATTAACTCACCGATCATTTTCATATGAAGCCGGTGGTATTCCAACAAATGAACGTCTTGAGTTTTTAGGCGATTCTGTTCTTGGCTTAGTAGTAACTGATGAACTATATAAAAAATTTCCAGATTTAGATGAAAGTAGATTAAGTCCACTTCGCTCAGGTGTTGTAAATATGAGGGCGCTCGCACAAATTGCTCGTGATCTTAAATTAGGTGAGTATCTTCGAATTGGTAAAGGTGAAGAGGCCACAAACGGGCGAGATAAGAATTCCATTTTGGCCGATTCACTTGAAGCATTAGTAGGTGCAATTTATCTTGAACATGGATATATAAGAAGTTCAGAAGTTATTTTAAAGTGGATTGGTTCTGCAATCGATTCAGCCACCGCACAAGGGGCAGGTCTTGACGGGAAGACTGCGTTACAAGAACTAGCTGCAAGTATTAATATGCCATCACCTGAATATGAAATAGTTGAATCTGGCCCAGATCATGATAAAAGTTTTGTAGCAACTGTTATTTTAAATAATGAAAGATTTCCAGCTGGGTCAG
The DNA here is from genome assembly GCF_002288305.1 of Candidatus Nanopelagicus abundans. Classification (GTDB taxonomy): domain Bacteria; phylum Actinomycetota; class Actinomycetes; order Nanopelagicales; family Nanopelagicaceae; genus Nanopelagicus; species Nanopelagicus abundans. Next base: position 729,696 of record NZ_CP016779.1, on the reverse strand, counting down.
GAAAAAGTAAGCGAGAGGCTGAGCAAGCAGCCGCAAGAATTGCTCATGAAGCAATTAGTAATAGAGAAAATAAAAAGTAAGAACTCTTCTTCTTAATAAAATGCCAGAGCTACCTGAAGTTGAAACTGTCCGTGCAGGCCTTGAGAAGTATGTGCTAAATAGGCGAATATCATCTGCTCATTCCTATCATTTAAGAGCAATTAAACCCAGTTCTATTTCCCCACTGGCAGCAGTTGTTGGCGCAAAAATTAGGGCAGTTAAAAGACGGGGAAAGTTTTTATGGTTTGAACTTGATCGCGAGTTCACTTTAGTAGCTCATCTAGGTATGAGTGGGCAGTTACTAATTTCCTCTAAGCAATTACCTGATCAGTCACATTTACGCGCCAGAATTGAACTCCAAAAGGCAGCAGGATTAGCAGGCAAAAAGAGTGCTAGTGATGAGATTAGATTTATTGATCAGCGCACATTTGGTTGGCTATCTATAGAACAAATGCATGATCAAGTTCCGACATCAGTTGCCCATATTGCCTATGACCCATTTGAAGCAGATTTTAACTTAAAAGAAGTTATTACAAATATCAGTTCGAGAAAATCTGCTATTAAGCCAGCAATATTAAATCAAGAAATTATTAGTGGAATCGGAAATATCTATGCTGATGAGGCGCTATGGCGAGCAAAAATTCATCCAGAGATTATTTGTGAGGATCTATCTGAAGATGAAATTAAAAAGCTAATCAATAGCGCAAAGGCGGTAATGAAATCTGCAATAAAAGCAGGTGGAACTTCATTTGATCAACAATATAAAAATGTGAATGGGGCGAGTGGCTACTTTTCTAGGTCACTGAGTGTTTACGGCAGGGCTGGGCAGCCATGTTCAAGATGTTCAACTTTGATCCGCCGGATAGCCTTTGCTAATCGTTCCTCCCACTTTTGCCCGCGTTGCCAACGGTAGGTAGCACCGATTTCACCCTATTTTTAGATAGGTTTGCGCCTATGCGGATTAAGTGGGCGAAGCTATGTATCTAAAGAGTATGAACCTCAAGGGGTTCAAGTCTTTTGCCTCTTCTACCATCCTAAATTTTGAGCAGGGCATCACTTGTGTAGTCGGTCCGAATGGATCAGGTAAATCAAATGTAGTTGACGCTTTATCTTGGGTATTAGGTGAGCAGGGTGCTAAATCTTTACGCGGTGGAAAAATGGAAGATGTTATTTTTGCTGGTACATCCGGAAGAGCGCCATTAGGCCGAGCTGAAGTTTCAGTAACAATAGATAATGCAGATGGTGTTTTACCAATTGATTTTTCTGAAGTAACGATTACTCGTGTTTTATTTAGAAATGGTTCATCTGAATATCTATTAAATGGTGAGACAACAAGATTATTAGACATTCAAGAGCTTCTTAGTGATAGCGGCATTGGGCGAGAGATGCATGTGATTGTTGGACAAGGCCAACTAGATGCGATCTTGCTTGCAAATCCAGAGGAGCGACGAGCATTTATTGAAGAAGCTGCTGGTGTTCTTAAGCATAGAAAGCGTAAAGAGAAGGCAATTCGAAAATTAGATTCAATGCAGACAAATCTTGCAAGAATTCAAGATTTAACTGTGGAGCTTCGCCGGCAATTAAAACCACTTGGCAAACAAGCTGAGGTAGCCAGGAAAGCAACAATCATTCAATCAGATGTGCGTGATGCAAAATTACGCTTACTAGCTGATGATCTAATTCGTATGCGTTCAGAGATGGCCGAGGAAGTTGCCGATGAAACCGTACTTCGTGATCGCAAAGAGCAAGTTGAGCGAGAATTAAATACTGCAAGAGATCGAGAGATTGAATTAGATGCGATTGCTGCAAGTGAAAATCCACAATTAATTTCTGCTCAAGAAAATTTCTATCGACTTACTGCACAGCGGGAGCAAATTAGAGGTATACAAAATTTATCATCTGAGCGTTCAAGGTTTTTAGCTGAAGAAGCAGAGGAGGCAAAGGCGACTGGGCGCGATCCAAAAGCGTTAGAAGAAGAGGCGCAGCTGCTGCGCAAGGAAGAAGCAACAATCACAGCGCAGGTAAAAATTTCTCAAGAACAATTAAATGTTGATTCAAATTCACTTAAAGCAATTGAAGGTCAATTAGCACTAGAAGAAAATAGAGTTTCTGCATCTCTTAGAGCTTTAGCTGATCAACGTGAGGGCACAGCTAGACAAGAAGGACATATCAATGGATTGCGCTCCCGAATTGATGCAACAACTGGTGAAATAAATCGTTTAACAACAGTTCGAGACTTGGTGCAGGATAAGTTAAAAGTGCACCGAGAAAGTTTTGGAGTAATTGAAACTCAGATCTCATCTCTTACCGCGTCAGAACCAGGGCTAGATGCTATTTTTGAAAAATTAAAAGTTGAAGTAAAAGCATCTGAGGCAAATTTAAAAACCTTTACTGAAAAACTTCAGTCAGTTGAAAAACTAAGAGCAGGCTCACTTGGAAGATTAACTGCCTTTAAAGAGATAGATGAGCTAGTAAAAAGTACGGGCAATAGTGGATTAATTGAGAAAATTTCATCATTAACTGCAACCTGTGAATCAGAGCTCGTTAAAGTTTCAGCCGATTGTGATCGAGTTAAGTTTGAATTAAGTACTGCCCAAGAGGTATTAAATAAGGTTAATCAAGACTTTGAGATCGCATTATCAAAGTTAAATGAGTCAGATGCAGCTATGACCGGGCTTGCTGAACAACTAGCAGTTGCTGGGCAAAATGTTAAAAACTCAGGCGAGGAGTTGGATCGATTATCTTCTGCACTTACTGCAGCAACTGAGCAGCGCACATCAGATGAGCGAGATTTAGCAGCTGCAATTGCGCAATTTGAATCACATCAATCCCCTGTGGAGCCAGATTTAACTCATTTAGAAGATTTACGTTCACAAGTCTCTGATGCTAGATCTAAAGAGGTTGAAGCGAGATTAAACTTAAGAACAATTGAGGAGCGCAAGGATGCAATTGAACAAAGAGCTAGAGCATTAGAAAATCAAGCAAGAGCTGAACGCGATGCTGCTTCAAAATCTATTTCACGTCGAGAAATTCGTGCACAAGCAGCAGTAACTGCACAACAAATTGCAGATGCTGCTTATGAAGCTTTAATTCAAATTGAATCATCAATTTTACGTGCTGGTTCTGAGCGAGAGCGTTTAGAAGCATCACGTTCTGCCAGAGAGGGTGAAATACTAAGTTTGCGTACAAGCAGTAGAGAGTTAGCAACTGAATTAGAAAGATTGACTTCAAGTGTTCATAAAGATGAAATTGCAAGGGCAGAGCATCGAATGCGAATTGAACAGATAGAAAATAAAGCGATTGAGGAGCTAGGAATAGATGTTCAGACTCTTGCTAATGAGTATGGTCCAAATAATGACGTTCCAACATTTTATGAAAATGAACAGGGTGAATTTGTACCTGGTGACCTGATTCCTTATCGTAGAGACCAACAAGAAAAGCGATTAGCTCAAGCTGAGCGATCTCTTACATTACTTGGAAAAATTAATCCCCTTGCACTTGAGGAGTATTCATCACTTGAAGAAAGATTGCGTTATCTAGCTGAACAACTTGAAGATCTAAAGAAAACTAAGAAGGACTTGCTAGATATTGTTAAAGAAGTTGATGATCGAGTTCAGCAGATATTCACGCAGGCATATGAAGATACTGCTAGAGAATTTGAAATTGTCTTTTCTCGATTATTCCCAGGTGGAGATGGAAAGTTAATACTTACTAACCCATCAGATATGTTGACCTCTGGAGTTGATGTTGAAGCAAGGCCACCAGGAAAACGGGTAAAGCGCCTTTCTCTTCTATCAGGTGGAGAACGATCATTAGTTGCAGTGGCATTATTAATTGCAATTTTCAAAGCACGACCTTCACCATTTTATGTAATGGATGAGGTTGAAGCTGCATTAGATGATACAAACCTAGGAAGGCTACTTGGTGTCTTTGAAGAGCTAAGAGAGAAATCACAGTTAATTATTATTACTCACCAAAAGCGCACCATGGAGATTGCTGATTCTTTATATGGCGTCACAATGCGAGGTGATGGTGTTAGTGAGGTAATTTCGCAGCGCATTCGTGAAGTTGATTCTGTATCTTAAAAAGTAAATGAGTTTATTTAAGAGATTATTTACCGCACTACGCACTGGATCAGTTTCATCTGATGAGTGGGATCAAATTCGAAGCACGCTAATCGCCTCAGACCTTGGCGTTAAATTAGTTGATGAAGTAATTGAGAAAGTAAAGTCTGCTAAACCAGATGATGCTGTTTTGGCAATAACTACTCATGTTAAGAGCTGGTTAAGTAATAAGAGCAGAGAGCTTTTTATAGATTCAGATCGTCTAAATACTGTGTTAATTGTTGGTGTTAATGGAACTGGTAAGACAACATCTACAGCAAAACTGGCAAATAGATTAACTAAGAGTGGTAGCAAGGTTTTATTAGCAGCAGCTGACACTTTTCGCGCAGCTGCTACTGAACAGCTACAGACTTGGGCGGGGCGGATCCCAGTTGAAATAGTTACAGGTGAGATTAATAGTGATCCAGCCTCTGTTGCATTTTCAGCTGCGACTAAAGCAAAGGCTGAAAATTTTAACTACTTATTAATTGATACAGCAGGCCGACTTCATACTAAACAAGATTTAATGGATGAATTAGGCAAGGTAATACGAGTGATTAGTAAGCAATCACCAGTAGATGAAATTTTATTAGTTATTGATGCCACAACTGGGCAAAATGGAATTAATCAGGCAAAGATATTTATTGAAGCAGTTGGAGTTACTGGTTTTATTATTACTAAATTAGACGGGTCAGCCAAGGGGGGTATTGCATTGGCGATTGAGAAGCAGACTGGTCTGCCCATTAAGCTTGTAGGCACTGGTGAGCAAATCACAGACCTAGATGACTTTGACTCAGAGGCGTATATCGCCGGCCTATTTGAATAAGTAACATACTTTTAACAATTCAGGTAAAACTGTCACAAGGTCGAAATCTAAATCAACACTTGATTTAACCCACCCGAGCCATAGTTGCCTATCTCAATGACGAGGTTTTTAACCTTAAATCTATAACCTATCCGAATAGCGAAATTGGAGCTGCTATGGCAGATGTAGTACTAAATACCGGAGATACCGCATGGGTATTAGCAAGCACAGCATTGGTGTTATTGATGACACCTGGTCTTGCTCTTTTTTATGGCGGTATGGTCAGAGCAAAAAGTGTTTTAAATATGATGTTAATGTCAATGATAACTATTGGCATCGTAAGTGTCCTATGGGTGATCTATGGATTTAAATTGGCATTTGGGTACAAAGATAACTCACAATGGTATGGCGAATTTTCACTTTCAGGACTTGGAAGTGCGGTCAATGAACTTACAAATAATGGTGGCGTTTATCCGATTCCACTACTAGCATTTGCTGCTTTTCAGTTAATGTTTGCAATTATTACACCAGCTCTTATTTCAGGAGCAATTGCAGATAGAACAAAATTCACAGCATGGGCAGTATTTGTAACATTCTGGTCCACATTGGTTTATTTCCCAGTAGCGCACTGGGTATTTGCCTTCGGTAACAAGGTTGGCGATACAGTAACTGGAGCAGGTTTCTTAGCCGCTCGTGGTGTTGAAGACTTTGCTGGTGGCACTGCAGTTCATATTAATGCAGGCGCAGCTGGTTTAGCCTTGGCAATAGTTTTAGGTAGAAGAATTGGTTGGCGCAAGGAATCAATGCGGCCACATTCAATGCCATTGGTATTAGTTGGCGCTGGCCTACTTTGGTTTGGTTGGTTTGGATTTAATGCCGGATCTGCATTAGGTGCTAATGGTGTAGCTGCTCTTGCATTATTGAATACGCAAGTAGCCGCCGCCGCTGCCGCTCTTGGTTGGCTATTAGTTGAAAAAATTAGAGATGGTCATCCAACATCACTTGGTGTGGCATCCGGTGTGGTTGCTGGTTTAGTTGCAATAACTCCTGCTTGTGCCTTTGTAGCTCCTTGGGCCGCAGTTTTAATTGGGCTATTTGCAGGAATCTTCTGCGCACTGGCAGTAGGTCTTAAATACCTATTTAACTTTGATGATTCTCTAGATGTTGTTGGTGTCCACTTAATCGGTGGGTTATGGGGTTGCTTATCAATTGGTTTCTTTGGAAGCAGCAGCATAAATAGCCTTGGTCTAGATGGACTCTTCTATGGTGGTGGAGCTACCTTGTTAGGTAAGCAAGCCTTTGGTGCTTTCTTTGTTCTGACTTACTCATTCATTGCTACTTTAATTATCGGCTTTATTATCGATAAAACAATTGGCTTTAGGGTTAAAGCAGAGGCAGAGATTGCAGGAATTGATTACGATCAACATGCTGAAACTGGATATGAATTAACATCTAGTTCAAGAGGAGGTTTTAGTTCATGAAACTAATTACAGCAATCATTAAGCCACAAAAATTAGATGAAGTAAAAGAGGCTTTAGTTGGTGCTGGGATAACTGGCATGACAGTCTCTGAAGCAAAGGGATTTGGTAGGCAGTTGGGCTTAACTGAGGTTTATCGCGGTGCTCAATATAAAGTCGATTTAATTCCCAAAATTAGATTAGAAGTATTAGTAAGCAGCAAGATTGCTGATAAGGCGATCAAAGTAATTACCGATGCAGCTCGGACTGGAAGTATTGGTGATGGCAAAGTGTGGTCCACATCAGTTGAATCAGTGATTCGGGTTAGAACCGGTGAGAGCGGGGATGAAGCAATCTAAAAAAATGTAAGATGCCTCCATGTTCCAAGCGCTAGGTCAGAGATTTAGTTCAATATTCTCTGGCCTGCGCGGGAAAGTATCTGAATCAGATTTAAAGAGCTTTACCGCACAGATTAAAGATGCCTTACTTGAATCAGATGTTGCACTCTCTGTTGCCGAATCTTTTTCTGATCGAGTTTATAAAAAATCACAGGATCGGTCTAATGAGATAAATAAAAGCACAAACCCTGCACAAAAAATCTTTGAAATTGTTAATAGCGAACTTACCCAGATTCTAGGTGGTTCAGCCCGGCGGATTCGTTTTGCAAAGACGCCACCAACTGTCATTTTGTTAATCGGTCTCCAAGGAGCCGGTAAGACGACCCTTGCTGGAAAGTTAGCTAATTACTTAAAAGTTGATGGCAATACACCACTTCTAGTTGCAGCTGATCTACAACGACCAAATGCTGTTACCCAATTACAAGTTGTTGGTGAGTCGGTAAAAGTCCCAGTTTTTGCTCCTGAACCAGGAAATGGTATCGGAGACGCAGTTGATGTTGCCAGAGAATCAATAAAGTTTGCAAAAGATAAATTACATAATTTTGTCATTATTGATACCGCGGGTAGAACTGGTATTGATGAGCAATTAATGCAGCAGATTAATGATCTTAAAAGCGCAGTTAAACCAGATGAAACCTTTTTTGTAGTCGATGCCATGATTGGTCAGGATGCAGTAGTTACTGCAAATGCTTTCTTAGCTGGTGTTGGCTTTGATGCAGTTGTTCTTACCAAATTAGATGGTGATGCTAGAGGAGGTGCTGCGCTATCTATTGTTGAGGTGACTGGTAAGCCAATTATTTTTGCATCCACTGGTGAGAAAATAAATGATTTTGACCTGTTTTATCCAGAACGAATGGCGTCTCGAATTCTTGGTATGGGAGATGTTGCATCCCTTGCTGAAAGTGCTAAGCGGGCAATGCCAGAGGCTGCCTCTAAAAAGCTTGAAGATAAATTTATAAAAGGTGAAGATTTCACGTTTGAGGATTTTCTATCACAATTAGAGGCGATGAAAAATATGGGAAGTATGAGTAAGTTAATGGGCTTATTACCCGGCGCTGCTGGAATGAAAAAGCAAATAGATAACTTTGATGAATCAGAACTAGTAAGAACTAGAGCCATTATTGAATCAATGACACCACTTGAGAGAAGGAACCCAAAGGTATTAAATGGATCTAGGCGTGCACGAATTGCCCGCGGTAGCGGCAGGGCTATTTCTGAAATAAATTCACTAGTTGAACGTTTTTCTCAAGCTCAAAAAATGATGAAGCAAATGCGAGGTGGCAATATGCCAGCTGGCATGGCAGCACCTATGGCTGGTATGAGTGGGACCTTAAAACCAAAAGTAGGTAATCAAAATCTTAAGAAAAAATCCCGATCAGGTAACCCTGCAAAGCGGGCAATTGAAGAGGGAATATAGGCCAATTTGGGATTACCACCCTGTGCTGGCAAGATTAGCCTCCTGCTCGTGGGACCCTCTAACCCATAGCAATATTTGTCCGCAAGGTTAGCTCTGGATGTAAACGCCCCCGCTGTTTACTAAAGATAAGCCGAATTATTTTTAATAGGGAGTTTTGTGTCAGTAAAGATTAAGTTAATGCGTCTTGGCAAGATCCGTACACCACATTTCCGTATTGTGATTGCAGATTCTCGTTCTGCTCGAAATTCAAAAGCAATTGAGGAAATTGGTCGTTACTCACCAGCCTCTGAGCCATCATTAATTGAGGTTAACTCAGAGCGTGTGCAATATTGGCTAGGAGTTGGTGCACAACCAACTGAGGCAGTAACTGCATTACTAAAAATTACTGGCGACTATCAAAAAGCAAATGGTTTACCAGGAACTGAGGGCACATTAAAGCCACAGCCAGTACGTATTGATAAGCGAGTTGCTTATGAAGCAGCAGTAAAAGAAGCAATGGCTGAACCAGCAGATGGTGCAACAACATTAAAAAAGAAAGCAGTCGAACGCTTAGCTGCTAAGAGTGCACCAGTTGTAGAGGAAGCACCTGCTGAAGCTGTTAAACAAGAAGCTGCGGTTGTTGAAGAAGCACCTGCTGAGGCTGTCACGCAAGAAGCACCAGTTGCAGAGGTAGCACCAGTTGCAGAAGAAGCACCTGCTGAAGCCACTGCAGAAGAAACCCCACAAGCTTAAGTAACTAAAAACTTATGCCAAAGAAGGGTTCGTTCCTTCGCGAACTACCAGTAATAGTAGTTTCTGCATTAATTGTCTCAATAGTAATCAAAACTTTCTTTTTGCATTTTTTCTTTATCCCATCTGGATCAATGGAAAACACATTGCAGGTTGGGGATCGAATTGCTGTAAATAAATTTGGTGCTTTATTTAGTGATATTAAACGCGGTGAGGTAGCTGTATTTGCAGATCCAGATAATTGGCTTGGAAGTTCACCAGAATCAGATGGATCAACAATTTCTGGAAAAATAAAGAGTGGCTTAATTTTAGTTGGCGTATTACCAGACCCAGCAAAACAGTATTTGATAAAACGTGTAATAGGCGTTGGTGGCGACAAAGTTATTTGCTGTGATGCCACTGGAAAACTACAGGTAAATGGTGTCTCTGTAACTGAGCCATATATATTTAAAGGTGATAAGCCAAGTGATATGCAATTTAATGTTGATATCCCAAAGGGCTTTGTTTGGGTTATGGGCGATCATCGTGGTGCAAGTGCTGATTCAAGATTTCACCCAGATAGTGCAAATAATGGAATGGTTCCGTTAAGTAAAGTGGTCGGTCGCGCTACTTTTATTGTTTGGCCTATTTCAAATATTGCTTTAATACCAAAGGGTGAGGATTTAAAAAAGGTTTCAGTCAAAGATAAGTCTTAGAGCTAAAATGATTGAGAAAACTTTACTTAAAGCAGGTATAAAAAATATTGCTGGAGTTGATGAAGCAGGACGCGGGCCGTGTGCTGGTCCACTTGTAGTCGCTTGCGTAATCTTAAAAGATCCTTTATCTACAGATTTAAATGAAATAAAAGATTCTAAGGAGTTAAGTGCGCAGGCGCGAGAGGATTTATATAAAGTTGTAATTGATAATTCTCTGGCTTACTCGATTATTGAAGTCACCGTTAGTGAGATTGATTCACTTGGTCTGCACAAATGTAATATTGAAGGAATGAGACGTGCTATTAATGCCCTAACTATTAAGCCAGAGTATGTACTTACTGACGGTTATCCAATCCCAGGTCTTACCACACCAAATTTAGCTGTTTGGAAAGGTGATCAAGTAGCAATTTCAATTAGTGCTGCCTCAATCCTGGCTAAGGTGTATCGAGATAAAATTATGATTGAATTAGATAAAGAGTATCCAAATTATGGATTAGCAAGTCACAAAGGGTATATAACTGCATCACATACCGCTGCTATAAAAGAACTTGGCGTTCTACCAATTCATCGTAAATCATTTGCAAATATTGCTGCAGTAATTGAGGCAAGTAAGTAATACACAGGATCTGTTTTTCTTCTTTTAATTAGATAAAACTTGGCTAGGTTTGTTAGGTGATTAACGAAGCTAGGGCCAGGTTAATACTTTTTTCTATTATCCAACCTGCTGATCCCTTTTGGGGTTATGAGATAAATCAGCGTGGAGGATTATCAGTTTATAACCGGATAATCTCTGGAAACTATTACTTAAAGCAACAAGAAATTTTAAAACTACAACAACAAGTTATGCAGAGGCAGGTTAAAGATTTAGAGTTAGAGATAAGTAAAGCAGGTGGAGTCTTTATAACCCCTGAAGATAATGACTGGCCTATTTCTTTAGCTGATTTAGCAACACCACCAATTGGCCTTGTGATAGCAGGTGATAGGAGCGTTCTTTTAAAACTAGATAAATCAATATCAATTGTTGGCAGCAGGCAGCCTACAAATTATGGCTTACAACTTTCATATTCACTCGCTAGTCAGGCATCTCTTGCTCAGTTAGTAGTAGTCAGTGGTGGCGCTTATGGGATTGATACCGCTTCCCATCAAGGGGCATTATCTGTGGGTGGCTTAAGTATTGCAGTGTTAGCTGGTGGCATAAGTAGGCTCTATCCATTAGAAAATCAAAAATTGTTTAAAGATATAACCAAATCTGGTTTACTGATATCTGAGGTTATGCCTAATACTGAATCAAAGCCGTATAGATTTCTAATTAGGAATAGATTAATTGCAGCACTTTCAAGGTCAACTGTTGTAGTTGAAGCAAAATTTATTAGCGGGTCAATTAGAACTGCTAGGGATGCCGCTGAGATATTTCGGCCAGTATTTGCAATCCCTGGTCCAGTTACCTCACCTTTAAGTGAGGGCTGTCATCGTTTAATAGCTGAACGAGTAGCAGATATTGCAACTAGCCTAGATGAGATATTAGAGGTGATAACTCCACTGCAAATGAGGTAAGGCAAAAGGTGAGAGAATAAGGTCAATGAGTGATTTTAAAGCAGGCTTCATTGCAATTGTCGGCCGACCAAATACGGGTAAGTCAACATTAGTAAATGCGCTAGTTGGAACTAAAATTGTAATTACTTCACATCACCCAAACACCACTCGCAATCCAATTCGGGGCATAATAAATCAAGATAGTTTTCAAATGATCGTAGTTGACACACCAGGTATGCATAAGCCTAAGACAGCCCTTGGAACCAGATTAAATTCAATGGTGAATGAAAATATTAATTCAACTGATGCAGTGGTGTTATGTTTACCAGCTAATGAAGATATTGGTGCTGGTGATGAATATATTGCAAAGCAGATTAAAGGCCGGCAAGAAGTTTTTTTAGTTGTGACTAAGGTTGATACCGTTTCAAAATCTGAACTAGCGGCCAAGCTCGTTTTAGTAACTGAATTTGCCCAAAAGGTTGGCCAAGAAAAGGCAGAGATAATTCCAATTTCAGCAAAAAACTTAGAACAAACAGATTTATTACTTGATCTACTAGCTAAGAAACTTCCGATTTCACCCGCCTTATATCCAACTGACATAAATACTGATCAAGTACAGGAGCTAATGTTTGCTGACTTAATTCGCGAAGCTGCGATTGAGGAGTTATACGAAGAGCTTCCGCACTCAGTTATGGTCATAATTGAGGAGATGGGGGAGAGGGATAATGGAAAGATTTTTGATATCTCAGCCACACTACATGTTGAGCGTGATAGTCAAAAAGGAATAATTATTGGCCCGCAAGGCACCAAGTTAAAAGCGATCGGCAGTACTGCTCGAAAATCAATTGAAAATATTGTCGGCTTACAAGTATTTTTACAGATTCACGTTAAAGTTTCTAAAGAGTGGCAAAAGGATCCAAAGTTGCTAGCTAAACTTGGCTTTACCGATTCACTTTCCGACTAGCAAAGTAGGAGCCAATTAAAACTAGCGGAAGGCCAAGTGCAATTCCTAGCGTGATTGGCTCTCCTAAAATAACCACGCCAAGTAAAACAGCAACTGCCGTATTTAAATAGGTTACAAAGGATGCCCTGGGTGGGCCAACTTCTGCCACAAGTTTGAAAAATAAAATAAATGCAACTGCAGTACAAAAAACACCAAGTGCTAATACTGACCCTACGGCTTCTAGAGATGGTACTTCTGTAGGCATATTTAGGAATACAAATGGTAGATAAACAATCATCGTAATAATCATTGCCCAAGTATTTATAGCAATCCCAGGGACCTCTGGAATTCTGCGATTAATCATGTTAATAGCGTAGGCGTATCCAATTGCAGCAAGAAGAACCATTAAAATCGAAACTAGATCTTGGCGCCCACTTAGTGATTCGATACCAACTACTGCGACTACTCCAATGAATCCTATTATCAAACCAAAAAGTCTAGATTTATGCCAAACAGTGTGATCGCCGAAGATTGACGCTAGAACTGCAGACCATATAGGAACTGTTGCAACAAGAAGACCGGTAAGTCCAGATGTTAATTTTTGCTCAGCATGAGTTATTAGATACCAAGGTCCTATTAATTCGGTTATGGCATAAAGAAATACAAATGGCCAGTATTTTCTGGCAATTGCTAAGTTTTTACCGCGCAATGCAATCGGTATTAATACGATTGCGCCAACTAATACCCGAAAGAATACGATTGCAGCAGTAGGTATTTCTTCAACGGCTATCTTAAGAAATAAATATGGCGTTCCCCAAAGAAATCCCAGCAGAGCAAATCTTCCCCAGTCAACTTTTGTCAATTAATTTCCTCTTCCTAAAATTGCATTGATCTCACGGGCAATATCTAAATAGAGTAAATCTGCGTCCTCAGTTACTCCACCAAGATTGAAAAAGCCATGAATCTGCCCAGCATACTCTTTATAAATGCTAGCCACTGCATCCTCATTCAACCGCCTGAAGTAATTACGTCCATCATCAGTTAGCGGATCAAATTCAGCGGTAATTACAATTGCCGGTGCTACTCCTTTAAGTGTTTTAGCTCTTGCAGGAACTGCATAAACATCATTATGATCTTTTTTATCTGGAAGATATTGATCCCAGAACCAGTTCATCGATTTTGTTGTCAGGCCATATCCTTCTGCAAAATCTGTTGCTGATTTGTAATCCATGTTTATTTCAATACATGGATAAATTAGAAGTTGAAATGCCAGATTAATTAATTTTTCATCCCTAACTTTAATTGCAACAGCTGCGGCTAAGTTACCACCAGCACTATCTCCACCAACACCGATAGATAATGGATCAATTCCAAGACTTACTGCATTATCTATTGTCCATTTAAGTGCTTCATAGCAATCATCAAAGGGCACCGGGTAGGACTTCTCAGGTGCTTTTTGATACTCAACTGCAATAATTATAAAATTTCCATGCTTTGCAATTTTTCTAAGCGAAGGTTCAAAAATATCTAGAAAATTTAAAACCCAACCACCACCATGAAAGTAGACCAAGGCAGGTAAATTTTTTTCATCCGTTGGTCGGTAGATTCGAACAGGCAGCTGCGAAGTTGGCCCTGAAATGCTCAGCTGCCTTACTTCATGAATATCAATTAAGGGTTGTTTAAGGGCAATATGAGAGTGGGTATTTTTTCGAATCTCAGATACTGGCGCCTGCCAAACTTCAGGCAGGCCATTGCTAGCGCGCTGGGCTAGGTGATCTTTTATCTCGGGTTTAACTCCCATTGCGGCAGAGTAGACTTAGCCGTCAACGTTGACCAATTCTTATCCTTATCATCAGTTTGGAGCATGCTAAATGCGCATTGGTGTTCTAACCGGCGGCGGAGATTGTCCTGGCCTAAATGCAGTAATCCGTGCAGTTGTCCGCAAAGGTGTTAAAGCCTATGGCTATGAGTTCATTGGTTTTCGTGATGGCTGGCGTGGGCCTTTAGAAGGTTTAACAATGAAATTAGATGTTCCAACTACTCGAGGAATTTTGCCCAGAGGTGGAACAATTCTTGGTTCCTCTAGAACTAATCCATTTAAAATTGAGGGCGGCGTTGAAAAAATTAAAGAGAACCTCGCAAAAGCTGGTGTAGATGCTTTAATTGCAATCGGTGGTGAAGACACGTTAGGTGTTGCAACAAAATTAGATTCACTTGGAGTTAAAGTAATTGGTGTTCCAAAAACAATTGATAATGACTTAAATAATACTGATTACACATTTGGCTTTGATACTGCTGTTAATATCGCAGTTGAGGCAATTGACCGTCTACACACAACAGCTGAATCACATCATCGCGCTTTAATTGTAGAAGTAATGGGACGACATGCTGGTTGGATAGCACTGCACTCTGGACTTGCTGGAGGTGCGTCATGTATTTTAATTCCTGAGGTTAAATTCTCACTTGATCAAGTTTGTAAATGGGTTGAATCTAGATTTGAGCAAAGTTACTCACCAATTATTGTTATTGCAGAGGGCGCCATTCCGCAAGATGGAGATATGGTAACTAAAGATAAAAGCCTTGATTCATTCGGTCATGCAAAACTATCTGGCATTGGCGAGTGGTTGGCAAATCAAATTGAAACAAAGACCGGCAAAGAGGCCCGCACATCAGTACTAGGACATATCCAACGTGGTGGAACGCCAACTGCATTTGATCGAGTACTTGCAACTAGATTTGGATTACATGCAATTACAGCAGTCCATGATGGTGACTGGGGCAAGATGGTTGCACTTCATGGCACCAAGATTGAGCGTGTGCCATTAGCCTCTGCTACCTCCAAATTAAAGACGGTCGATCCTGAGCTATATAAAGAGGCGGAGATCTTCTTCGGTTAATGATGGCGGCTAATTAGCCACCTCAATACCAAGAGATTGCCTACCATTATCTTATGAATGCTAACTCGTTATTTAATTCTGGCTTAATTGCTGCTCAACAGCCTTCATGGCCGGATGCAGCTGCAGTTAAATCTGCAGTGGCAGAGCTTGAATCTTTTCCACCACTAGTTTTTGCTGGTGAGTGCGATAACTTAAAAAAGCGAATAGCCCAGGCAGCAAGCGGTGAAGCATTTTGGCTACAAGGGGGAGATTGTGCTGAAACATTTGTAGGGGCAACTGCTGACTCAATTAGAAACCGAATTAAGACTATCTTGCAGATGGCTGCAGTCCTGCAGTACTTCTCATCGCTACCAGTTATTAAGGTTGGCCGAATGGCAGGGCAGTTCGCCAAACCTCGCAGTAATGATAATGAAACCCGTGATGGCTTAACTTTACCGGCCTACCGAGGGGATGCGGTTAATGACATTGAATTTACTAAGGAATCTAGAACACCTAATCCAAAAAGGTTAGTACAGGTTTATAACACCTCAGCTGCAACATTAAATCTTGTCCGTGCTTTCACACAAGGTGGTTTTGCTGATCTTCGCCAGGTGCATAGTTGGAATAAGGGTTTTGCAGCTGATGCCAGATTTAGCGCTCGCTATGAAGAGATGGCAAATGAAATTGGGAGAGCACTTCAATTTATGCAATCAGCAGGTGTTGATCCAGAATCATTTAAATCTGTTGACTTTTACTCAAGTCATGAAGCACTAATTTTGGAGTATGAGAAAGCTTTAACTCGCATCGATTCTCGCACTAATAATCCATATGATGTTTCAGCACACTTTGTTTGGATTGGTGAACGCACAAGGCAATTAGATGGCGCGCATATGGACTTCGCTGAAAAAATACATAATCCAATTGGTGTAAAGCTTGGGCCTAAGACAACAGCTGAAGATGTTTCAGCAATTATTAAGAGATTAAATCCAAGTAATGAACCAGGCAGACTTACATTTATCACAAGAATGGGCGCGGGGTTAATACGTGAAAAACTACCATCCCTAGTTGAAGCTGTTAAGAAATCTGGCTCAGTAGTACTTTGGGTATGCGATCCAATGCATGGGAATACATATGAAGCACCAAGTGGGTATAAGACACGTAAATTTGATGATGTATTAGATGAAGTTAGAGGATTTTTTGAGGTTCATAAGAAACTAGGTACTCATCCTGGTGGAATCCATATTGAATTAACTGGCGATGATGTTACCGAATGCGTTGGCGGTGGAGATCAGATAAGCCATGAAGATCTTGCAACTCGGTATGAGAGTGCTTGTGACCCTAGGTTAAACCATACCCAGTCACTTGAATTAGCCTTTTTAGTTGCAGAGATGCTGCGAGACCATAAAAAGTAGTATTGGTTTTTCACCAACTTAGGTTTAATCTTTGATTGTGCTTTCAAAAACAAGTTATAAGACTCCAGTTGGCATACTTTATCTAATAGCCGATGAACAGATTTTATTAGCTGCTGGATTCACAAGTTTTAGTGAGTTAACTAAGCGATTATCACCTTTGGATGCGAGTCGGAAGAGTGAAACTGTGGGACAAATTCCAGTAATCAGTGATCTAATTGCCGATTATTTTAATGGTGAAACTTCAGCATTAAATTCTATTAAAGTACGCCAATCTGGCCCAGCCTTCTCTCAGTCAGTTTGGAAAGAGATGCGAAAAGTTCCAGTTGGTAAAACCTGGTCATATGCAGAGTTAGCAAAGCGGGCAGGATCTGCTAGCGCAGTAAGGGCTGTCGGCTCAGCGTGCGCAAATAATTTAGTTGCTCCAATAATTCCATGCCATCGGATAGTTAAAAGCGGTGGGGCATTGGGAAATTATGCATATGGCGAAGAGGTTAAAGAGTGGCTCTTAAGACACGAGGGCGCGCTGCAGTAATTGCGGTAGAACTTGGTTCACTTTTTCAATATCTGAATCAGTTAAATCTAGATGTGTCACAACTCTTAAATACTTTGGACCTAGTGCACTAGCTAGAACTCCACTTGCTTTGAGTTGTTCTGATAACTGGGCAGCAGTTATCTTCATTGAGCTAATATCTAATCCAACAATATTTGTTTCAACATGATCTGGATTAATTACTTTTGGTGCAACAGCAGCTATTGCAATAGCAATTTCCTTTGCCCGTTTATGGTCATTTTTAAGTAGAGCTAAGTTATTATCTAAAGCGTAATGAGCTGCAGCCGCCAATAGTCCAGCCTGCCTCATCCCACCACCATATCTTTTTCGCCATGCCCTCGCCTTTATTACTCGATCTTTCGTAGATAGCATTAATGAGCCAACTGGTGCACCAAGGCCTTTTGAAAGACAAACACTAATTGTGTCAAAGTATTTTCCGTACTCTTTGAATTCAACTCCAGATGCAATATGGGCATTCCAAATTCTGGCGCCATCTAGATGTAATGCGATTCCAAGAGATTGGCTTTCCTGTCTTAACTTTTTAATTTCATCAAGTGGTTGAACAGTTCCTCCACCAAAGTTGTGAGTATTTTCAATAGCAATTGCAGTTGTTGAAACCAAATAAGGTCCAGAGTCTGGTCTTGCGATATTAAGTGCATCAGAAGCAGATAAGAGACCTCTATCTGCTAACCAGGTTCTTGTGGTTATTCCGCTAAATACTGCTCCAGCACCTAGCTCTGCTCTAACAATATGAGAATTAGTTTCTGTAATTAACTCTTCACCAGGGGCAACTAACATTCTAATTGATAACTGATTTGCTAAAGATCCACTAGGACAAAATAATCCTGCCTCCTTGCCAAATAATTGGGCAACTCTTTCCTCTAAGGAGTTAATTGTTGGATCTTCACCATAAACATCATCGCCCACTTCAGCTGCTGCCATCACTTCACGCATCTGAGCAGATGGCTTAGTAACAGTGTCAGATCTTAAATCTATTAATACCGGGCTACTCATGGCTTAATGCTCTCATACTTGTCTTTTTGTTATCAGACCAGATAACTAGTGCCATAGCTGCCATAACAAGTAATCCACCAGTAATTATTCTCAATGTAAGTGGATCATCGTGGAAGTAGAGACCAAAAAAAACTGCGAAAGGTGTTTCAGTTGCTAAAAGAACGCTAGCAACTGTCGCACTCATAACTGATTGAGCTTTTGTCTGAACTAAAAATCCTAGGAACGTTGCAAAAAAGGCAGTGTAAAGAATGGCTAACCATACTGTGCTATCTGGAGCTATTTGGAAACCATCTCTAAAAGCAAAAATTGAAGTAAGAACAGCTACCGTCACTACCTGAATAAGAGTTAGCGCATAGGTATTTTTACCATCACTCCATTCACCTAGTGCTACAAAGTGAGCGCCGTAAATAAAAGCAGAGATTAGAACTAATATTTCACCAAAACCAATTGTCACCCCGTTGTAGGAGATAAAAAACAATCCAATAGTTGCAATTATCACTGCGACCCATTGAATTTTTAAAACATGTCGCTTAAGTATTAGTAGTGAGATTAATGGAGTAAAAACTAGATATAGGCCTGTAATAAATCCAGTATTAGAAACAGTGGTCTTAGTTAAGCCATATGTCTGAAAAATATATCCACTACCAAGCAAGATTCCTGCAATAATTCCCCTAGTAACAAACTTTTTCGTTAATCTTCGAAATACCCCGGGTTTATATAAAAACATTAGTAAGGCTGCGAGAATAAATCTAGAAGATAGAAATGAAAACACATTCTGGCGCTCAAGTGAATCCTTCATAACCACAAAAGAGCTACCCCAGACAGCTGCAATCGAAATCATTGCAATATATAAAGGTAATTTACTTTTCATTTTTATCACGCATTTTTTTAAGTAGAGCAACCTCACTGCCATGCTCTGCTTCTGCACCTGGAGTCTCTAAAATTAGGGGAGTATTTAGTATTGCTGGGTGTGAAACCAGTTCAGTAAATGGTTTTGTACCAATTTCACCCTTACCAATATTTTGATGCCTATCTTTTAAATTTCCACATATATCCATTGAGTCATTTACATGTATTAATTTAATTCGCTCAACTCCAACAATTTTTACAAGTAAATCGATGGTTTCCGTCATACCTCCTGGCTTTTTAATGTCATGTCCAGCTGCAAAAACATGGCAAGTATCTAGACAAACTCCAACTTTTGGGTGCCATTCAAGGGCTTCGAAATACTTTGTTAGATCATCTAATTTTTTAACAAGTGATTGACCCTGACCAGCTGTTGGCTCTAAAAGTAACCAAGGATCATCATCTTTAAGATTATTAAGAATTGGCATCACTCCTTCATGGATCTGCTTCCATGCTTGCTTCACATGTGATTCTTCAACAGCTGAGCCAGTATGGACAACAACACCGTGTGCACCAATCTCGCGTCCACGCTTGAGCGAATATGCAGTAGCAGAAAGTGAGTTTTTATAAGTAGATTGAGTTGGAGATCCTAAATTAATTAAAAAAGACGCATGTACATAGGGCTTAATATCATGCTCTGCAGTTTTAATCTTAAAAGCTTCATCCATTGCAGGATTTGGTGTAGATGTTGCCCAAGTTCTCGGACTTGATGCAAATACTTGAATTGCTTCAGCCTTAATTTTTAAAGCGTATTCAATAGATCGAGTTGCCATACCGCCAGATGTCGGCACATGTGCACCAATACGAATCGGACTTTTAACTGTGGCCATTTGGTGAGCCTACCTGAGAGCTGGCAAACCTCTCTATCGTAGAGTCAGGGTAATAATTGCGCCTTGTTTAGCTTTTGTTCCAATAGCAGGAGAAATGTTATTTACCTTACCAGAACCCTTAATTTTTACACGAAGCCCTAAATTCTCTAAATCTATAGAGGCGTCATTCTTATTTTTTCCTAAAACATTTGGCACAAATACAAATTCAGGACCTTTAGATATTATTAATTCAATTTTACTTCCCTTACCTATACTTTCCAGTTTCTCAGGTGATTGAGAGATTACTTGCCCTTTAAAAACGCTGTCACTAAATTTATACGCCGCATCTACATCAAACCCCATATCCGTTAATTCAGAGAGAGCTTGCTCTCCTCCTTTACCTACATATGATTGAAGTGAAATTTGTTCAATGCCTTTGCTTACAATTAAATTAACAATCGCCTTACGTTTAACTACTGAAGTATCTTTTGGATCTGTACTAATTACATATCCAGCTGCTATTTGCATATCAAAGCTCTCATTTATCTCACCAACTGTTAAGCCCAGGTTAGATAGCTGAGCAGAGGCAACATCTGGTGTGAGTCCTTTGAGTTGAGGAACTAATATTCTTTCTTGCCCCTTTGAAAGAATTAAACCAATTTTTTCATCAGGTGAAATCTTGCCACCACCACCTGGCTTAGATGCAATTATTCTACCTTTAGGGATATCCTCACTAAATACCTCTTCAATGATTTCTAAATCTAAGCCAAGTGACTCTAGAGATTTATTTGCTTCAGATTGGTTCATACCAACAAGAGATGGCACTGAAATTTTGCCAATACTTAAAAATTTAAAGCCACCAAAAATTAGACCTACCAGTAGAAGAAGCGCAATTATACGATTTCGTTTAACTCTTTTAGAAACTTTGCGTTTTTTAGTTCCAATTGAATCCTCTGGTTTACTAACTTTTATTGGTTTCGTTGAGATTAATTGAGATGTTTTTTCCTTTAATCCTTCAAGTGCTGATCCGACTGAAACTTTGCCTCGCTTAGCAACCTTCTTAGTTATTGATGGTGGTAGATCAAGCTCTAAACTCAATTGCCTTTTCTTTGGGTCAATTTGTGCTTGAATTTCACGGAATCTACTAAGTAACTCTTCAGCATCTCTTGGTCGCTGATCAGGATTAGGTGCTGTTGCCGCATACACAAGTTCTGAGATAGCTATTGGAATATCACTCTTAATGCTCTGAAGAGATGGAATTCGATCATTAACATGGCGGTAAGCAATTTGGATTGGTGTCTCGCCCTCATATGGCTTTCCACCAGTTAGCATCTCAAATAAAACAATTCCAACTGCGTAAATATCACTTCTAGCATCAGCTACTCCACGTTGCACCTGCTCAGGTGATAGATAAGAGACACTTCCCAACACCACACTTGATTCAACCGTCATGGTCTGCCCGATTGCCATATTTCTCGCTAATCCAAAATCTGCAACTTTAACTCGCCCGTCCTTTGAAATTAAAATATTCTCCGGTTTAATATCGCGATGTATGATTCCAATTTTATGTGCCGCAGCAAGTGCACTTAACACAGGACTCATTAATTGAAACATCTGCTCAATAGACACTGATCCTTGTTGATTTAAAAAATCTCTTAGGGTGCTTCCTTCTACCAATTCCATTACAAGAAAAACAGCTGGTGGCCCACCTTCATTCCAACCCTGATCTTGTATTGAAACAATATTTGGATGTGATAGCGCGGCAGTTGCTTTAGCTTCTTTAATAAATCTTGATACAAAAGCTTCATCATTTGCAAGATGAGCATGCATTATTTTCACTGCAACAGGTCGATCTAATCTTGTATCCATGCCAGCATAGATTGTTGCCATTCCACCGGAGGCAATTAGCCGCTGCAAAAGGTAGCGATTATCAATTAACTCACCCGTTAGATCAGACACGGTGAAAGTTTAGAGAATGAGACTTGAAATTAGAGTTTAAGGCGCGCCATCTAGGGTGTAATCCGCTCTAATCTTTGTTAATTCTGCTAAAAAATGATTATTTTGATCAACTAAAAATTTTAACATTTCATTCCTTACCTGCTCACCATCACGGGCGATTACTCGATCAAACCCAATTTGAGGGTCTATTTGTATGTAAATCAACTTATTTATGTACTCATTAAAACTTTTTTGTCCAGATCCAACACCTTCTACTATTAAATACTTTGACTGATAAACAGATTTCATTACATCAAACCTATTTAACTTCCAATTAAAACACTGGTATTTTACTGGAAGTTGCATAATAAAAGGTTGAAATAATTGAGAAATAACTCTAGCTGTTAATTTTGCTGATAGTGGATCATTCCAACCGTCATAGAGATCATCCATATGAATAACTTGAGCATCAGAAAGATCGTTAACTAGTTTCTGGGCCAAGGTAGTTTTACCACTACCAGCTGGCCCATCAATTGCAACCACGATTGGGTTATCAGATTTAATCTTTAGCAACTCTGATAGCAGTTTTAAATACTCCATCAAACCTTTTTGTTACTTGCTGTTGATTCTTTGCCCCAACGGATCCAACCCCAAATCGCAATTGCCGTAAATATTGTATATAGAACACCAGTTAGGTATAGCTCACCCTTAAAATATTGGTATGTATAAGCCGCATCTACTACAAACCAAAGTGGCCAAGCCTCATATCTTTGCCAAACCATTAATAATTGGGCTATCACGCTACCAACAAAACCAAATGATTCAATAGCGGAGGATGCTGCGCCAATATTTGTAAGAACAGGCCAGAGTAATAGTGAAGATCCAAGTAATGCTACTAACAGTAAAAGTCTTTCTTTTGTAGCGGATTTTTTTGGTTTTGCCCCATTAGGTCCCCAACCAAACCAACCCCAAATACCCCCAGCTATGAAAATAAATTGCAGTGCTGCACTTGCATAGTAGGCAGATTGGAAAAATAAAACTGCATATAGACAACTACCTGCTATCCACCAAGGCCATGTAACTCGTGGGCCGAGTACGCCAAGGATTACACCGATTAGTGATGTTAAAAAGGCTAAGGTTTCTAAAATAGACATAGTTACATCCTTTCCAATTCGCATTACCGAACTGGTCAACCGGTCGACTTGAGTTTCAAGTCCTCTCAGCTAAATTTCTTAGCTCCCGTATTGGAAATCATAGTGGATTGGTGATAAAAATTGTCTATAGTTAGCGCGTGCTTAAGTTTGGTTATATGGCAATGCTTCTTTTTACGGTTTTTGGGTCCTTCTGGCTTGAAATTGTTTTAAAAATTGGTGTACTAAGAAGAGTTAAGCGGTTAGTTATAAGTATATTTCCGGTCTCAATTTTCTTTTTGATTTGGGATGCATATGCAATTTCACAAGGCCATTGGTATTTTGATCAAGAACAAATCCTGGGAATTTTTGGTCCATTTGATATACCCCTTGAAGAGTTTTTATTTTTCACAATTATCCCAATTGCTGCAATTATGACAATCGAGGCTGTGCGCACTGTGAACAAACATTGGAAAGTAGGGGATGAGTGATGGTCTATACAGATATCGCTATTTTGGCATTCTTATTTTCAATATTTTTTGATCTATTCCTAATTAAGACCAAATTGCTCATGCGAGCAGCATTTTGGACAAGTTATGCAATTATTTTACCTTTTCAATTGATTACTAATTGGTGGTTAACCTCAAGAAATATTGTTATGTATAAGCCGGATGCAATTAACGGAATTAGAATTGCATCTGCCCCGATTGAGGATCTTTTATTTGGGTTTGCGCTCATACTCTGTGTGATGGCGATGTGGGTATTCTGGGGTAAAAAAGATATCCAAAAACGGTAATTATCTAGAGCTTACTGCCCTTAAATAAGCAGGAATTGCAACCTTCATTCTTCGCATGTTTGAAGTTTTTGCTCGCTTACTAAATATTTGATAATCAATCTTTTCAACCTCATCTACTATTCCACAATAAAGTTCACTTGCTGCCTGAATACATGCCCGGCTTTGGATCGACAGCATTTTGATTCCAATAGCAGACTCTCGCTGTAGCCTTCTGACCCTTTCAATCTGCTCTTTTAGTGCACTTTTAATTTGTGGCGTAAGGACTTTATCTTCAAGCATTTCTCGTGTAACACCATGTGATTGTAATTCAGCAATTGGTAAATAAACTCGTCCTCGATCTAAATCCTCACCTACATCTCTAATAAAATTAGCTAATTGAAAAGCCACACCAAGTTTTTCCGCTGCAGAATTTACTTCATCAATTGAGCTGCCTTTTTCTCTGCCGAGTACTGGAACCATTTGAAGACCAATAACAGCTGCTGAACCATATACATACTCCTGAAGATCTTCATACTCTTGATATTCAGTAATAGTTAAATCCATTGTCATAGAATGAAGGAACGCTTGAAAGTATTGAATTGGAATATCAAATCTTCTTACTGTATCAACTAGTGCTTTACCGATTTGATCATTACTATTTCCAGATTTAATATCAGAGATAACACCCTCACCCCATTGCTTTAGCGAGTTTGCTTTTTCTTCATCAGTTAAAGTTGAAGCAAGGTCATCTACTATTTCGTCCGCATAGCGGGCAAAGCCATATAGTGCGTGAACAAATGGCCGTTTTGCTGGTGGTAATAAAAGTGTGGCTAGGTAATATGTCTTGCCATGTAGTGAATTAAGTCGTTTGCACTCTAGATATGAAGTTCTTAGTGCCGGATCAGTTATACCAGCCTTGGATAACTCATCCATTTAATTATTTAACTGGCCCAACAATACGCTCAGCAGCTAATCTTCCTGAGATTAATACCATTGGTACACCAACTCCTGGTTGAGTTCCTGATCCAGCGAACACAATATTCTCAAAACCTTTTGCTAGATTTTTTGGCCTAAAGGGTCCTGTTTGAAAGAAGGTATGCGCACTTGCAAATGGTGCACCCTGTTCCATTCCTTGATTCTTCCAATCAAGGGGCGTTGTTAATTGTTCCACCTCAATTGCATCACCAAATCCGGTGTAACCACGATCTTCCAGAGATTTAATCATTTCATCACGGTATTTAGGTCCGATCTTTTCCCAATCAATATCAGCACTTAGATTCGGGGTTGGAAATAATACGTAATACGATGATTTACCTGCAGGCGCTAAGGCAGGATCATCTTTTGATGGCACAGTGACTAAAATACTTGGATCACTCATAAGTGTTTTCTTCTTTATTAGCTCATCAAAGACACCAGCCCATGATTTACCAAAGTGAATATTATGGTGTGCAAGATGATCATAGGTTTTACTTGATCCAATTAATAAAGTTGCACATGAAGGGGAGTACTTAAGGCGTTTAACTGATCGTGGTTGCTTGCCAAGTAAATCACGCCAAGCAACGGGTAGATCTGGATTTAGTACCACTACATCACAAGGTATTCGCTCACCCTTATCTGTTATTACTGCAGTTGCCCGCCCATTTTTTCTCTCAATCGAAGTAACAGTTGAACTATATTTAAAAGTTACGCCATGCTTTTCAGCAGCGCCAGCAAGTGCGCGTGGCACAGCATGCATTCCACCCTTAGGGAAGAAAACGCCATTTACAGAGTCCATGTAAGCAATCACAGCATAAATAGCTAATGCTTGTTGTGGGCTTACACCAGCATACATAGCCTGGAATGAATAAACCTTTTGAGTTCTTGGATCCTTAAGAAATTGATTTACTTTTGGTGCTAATTTACGAAATCCTCCGAGTGCAATTAATCTAGCTAAGTTCGGTGTGAGTAAATTTAGTGGTGAATCAATATTACGATCAATAAAATCTTTCATCTCATACTTATAAAGCTTGGTTACAAAGTCAACGTAGCGAGCATAACCTTCTGCCTCTTGTGAACTAATACTTTTAGCAATCTCAGCTTGCATTTGGTTTGTATCAGCATGCACATCTAATTGCGAGCCATCATGGTAGAAAGCTCGGTATAAAGGTTTTAATGGAACAAGATCAAGCCAATCCTTAATGTCTTCACCAACGCAAGCTAGTGCATCTGAGATTAAATCAGGCATAGTTAAAACAGATGGTCCGGTATCAAATGAATAGCCTGATTTTTTTAGAAGACCATTGCGCCCACCTGGCACTGACTCTCGCTCAACAACAGTTACTTTTCGGCCAGCACCAGCAAGTCGCAGTGCTGCACTTAATCCAGCAAGCCCAGCACCAACGACTACAACATGATCAGTCGGTCCCTTTACTTTTGCTGGCATCAGTTAGATCTTTCTGTTAGTAGCAAGTATTGCTAATTCTGTTAATAAATTAATTCCAACAGGAGTAATTCCACCATGCTTTAGCGCTGCGAGGGAAGTATCTGTTAGCTCTTTGATCATACTTTCGATGTGAGAAGCAGCACCTGTACTAATAATTATCTCTTGAAGAAGATTAACTTGTTCACCAGTGAGGTTTGGGTCACCAAAGTTTGATTTTAGATCTTTTAATTGCCCATTCGTAGCCCGATCCATAGTGATTGCAATTAGCGCAGTGCGCTTTCCCTCTCTTAGGTCATCACCGGCTGGTTTACCTGTTACCGAAGGATCACCAAAGACTCCAAGAAGATCATCACGTAGTTGAAAAGCTTCTCCTAGAGGGATTCCATAATTTGTATAGGAATTGATCAATTCTTCAGATGCTCCTGCCAAGGAAGCACCAAAGTGCAGTGGTCTTTGAATTGTGTATTTACCTGATTTATATCTTGCCACCTTAAGTGATCGCTCAACATTTTGTGTTCCAAGAGATTGTTCATAAACATCTAAATACTGCCCAGCCATTAATTCAACTCTCATTTCATCATAAACAGGTAGGGTCCTAATTAACTGATCATTTTTAATACTAGATGTATGCAGCATTTGCGCGGACCAAATCAATGCCAAATCACCAATTAATATTGCAGAAGATATTCCAAACTGAGGAGCAGAGCCCACTAGTTGGTTTTCTGTATGCATTTTTTCAAATAACTTATGAATACTAGGTGATCCTCTTCTAGTATCTGACCCATCCATCACATCATCATGAATAAGTGCACAGACATGAATTAGTTCAAGTGATGAAATTGCTTTAATAATCTCTGGCGAAGCATCTGCACCAGCACCTAATAGACCTACATATGCAAATAATGGGCGTAATCTTTTACCACTATCTAAAAGAAAGGATTCGATTGCCGTAGCAACCGGATCCAATTCGGGGCCAATTTTAGCTAAATATTTATTCTCACTTTTAACGAACTCACTTAGCGCCTGATTTATGGCAGAACGCATTGAATTAATATCGGAGGTCGAAGAAAAACTCACGGCGCAACGGTACCCTGCTTGCTGTGAACGATTATCTGAGAACCACCTTCTCGCTGGAGTTTTCCCCGCTGAAAGATACCGGCGGTGAGGCTCGACTATGGCATGCGCTAGCAAGGCTGCTGTCTCTATTAGCTTACGAGAATGTGAGACTAATTAAGTCATGAAGCAGCAGGATTTTTTCATAGTTTGGAGCAAACTACACGGTGATGCAAAGGTTGCCGGAATAGTTAAGGCTTGGCTCATAATTTCTTTCGCACTTGTTAAACCGCTTTCAAAACTTAAATTTACCCCAAATATATTAACGCTCCTTGGCTTATTCTTTGGAGTATTACTTTATATAAATGCTCAATCACCTTGGGCTGCACTTTTATTAGTTTTATCACTTACCTGTGATGGCATTGATGGAAGCCTTGCAATATTGACTTCAAAATTTTCAAAATGGGGCGCACTCCTTGATTCAACTGTTGATCGAATTACCGAAGTTTTTTGGTTAATAACTCTTTATAAAATTGGTGCTGATATAAAGCTGCTACTAGCTATAGCTGTTTTCGCATCAGTTCAAGAGTATTTAAGAGCGCGCGCAGGAGGTTTAGGAATGCCACAAGTTGGAGTTGTTACTTTTGCAGAAAGGCCAGTTAGAGCATCATTTATTTTTATTGCGCTAGTCGCATCAGCAGTTGATATTGCAATTATTCCTCAAATAGTGATTCTTTGGTTACTTCTACAAGTAATTAGTTTTTTGATGGTTACTAGATTTTTATTTTTAAACTTACGTTAAGCTTTACCAATCGCATTCGCAACTATTTCAGCACTTATTCCAACTAGTGGTAAGCCACCACCTGGGTGTGATGAACCACCAACACAGAACAATCCTTTAATTTTTGATCGATTCTTTGTGCGCAAAAAGGCAGAGGCTGCTGAGTTACTAGAACTGCCATATATAGAACCACCTGGAGCCATTGCATAATTTTCCAGATCAGCAGGAGTTCTGTATTTCATAAAATCTAATCTAGGGGAGACATTTAAACCAAGGTCATCTAACTTTTGAATAATCTTTTGTGCATACTCAGCCCCACCTTGACGCCAATCCCAGCCACCATCTACTTGATGGCGAGGTGCGTTAACTAGTACAAACCATGCCTCTTTATTTTCTCCTTTAGTCATATGGGGATCTTTTGGTGCACATATATAAATTGTTGGATCCTGAACTGGTATTTGCTTTGTAAAAACATCATCAAATTCAGCATCGTAATTATTTGGGAAATAAACATTATGATGATCGATTGGAACAGCTTTCCCCTTTGAATTATCTAGGCCAAGTAGAAGCGAAAATCCAGATAGAGATTTAGTAGCGAATTTGAGCTTTCGCCTTTCACTTCGTGCTGCATTAACGTTATTAGCTAGCAATTTATTGTAAATATATTCAGCATCAGAGTTAGCAACCACTAAATCGGCTTTAAACTCTTTTCCATCACTAGTTTTAATCCCAGTAGCCTGATTATTATTTACTAATATCTGTGAGACTAAAGTATTAAACTTAAAATTAACTCCCAAATCCGAACAACGCTGCTCTAGTGCTGTAGAGAGTTGGCCGACCCCACCTTCAATATGCCAGGCACCAAATGTGCTTTCTACAAATGCAATAGTAAGCAGTACTGCGGGTGCACTTCGTGGATCACTGCCCGTATAGGTGGCATAGCGATCTACGATCATTTGTAGATGAGGATCTAGTTTTAGTTTCTCACTTAATTTACGAAGAGAGGTAAATGGAGCAATCTCTTTAATATCACGGAGTAAGTTTTTCCGTTTTAAAAGTGAGAAAATTGAGTTTAGTTCTGATTCGATAAAAGGTTCACGAGATACCTCCCACATTCGCTCTGCTCTATCTATTAACTCTTTCCATTGATTACTGGCTACTAGGCCATATGATTTTTCAATTTCATTATAAGTATTTGGGTTCGATAGATTTGGGAATAAGACTGAACTCCCATCTGAAAAATGATAATTAAATGCAGGATCAACTGGCTTGATATTTAAAACATGCTCTATACGTTTACCAGTTTTAAGAAATAAGTCACGGTAGACAGCTGGGAGTGTTAATAGTGATGGACCAGTATCAAATGCATAGTCACCAAACCATTCAGTTCTACACTTACCACCGGAGCGATCACTATTTTCATAAATTGTGACTTCATGTCCGGCTTTAGCAAGTCGCGCTGCCGCACTCATTCCACCTATGCCTGCACCAATTACTACAGTATTTGCCATTTATATGACCGGCCGATCTCGCCAAGTTAAAGTTTTTGTAAGTTTACCAAACCATGAATAGGCGATTAAGCCAATTAAAAATAATATTGCGATTGGATGCAGAAGAGCTGTATTCGGTGGAGTATTTGTTCTAACTGAAGAAATAATTCTGCCAAGAAATATTAAGCCAAATGATATTAGCCCAATCTCTGAGCCAAATAAGGTAGAAATAAAGGGGAGAACTCCAGTTACAAATAGAAGCACTACAGCCATGATACTTCCCAGAGGTGAACCAAATGCTCGCCAAAGTGATTTTTGATAACCTTTAATCAGTTGCATAGGTGAGTCATACATTTGGCAAGTTGCTACATTGCTTGCTTCAGCAACCCCACCTTTAAAGCCAGACTTAAGTAACTGTTTAGCCATCATTAAATCATCTAGTACCTCAAACTTTATAACTTCAAAGCCACCTGATTTAAGGTAAGCATCTCTTTTTATAATAAAGAATTGACCATTTGCTACCGCCATCGATTTGATCGAAAATTTTTCGCTAATTTTTAACGGTACAGAAGCTAGCCAAGACCATTGAAGAAGTGGCTGAAATAACCTTTGTATAAATCCACTTGTTATCTGTTTAGGATAAGCAGAAATAAAATCCCAATCCCGCATTTGCTTAATTGCTGAAGCAACTGCATGTTCAGTAAGTCTTACATCAGCATCAATGAAGACTAAATATTTACCATCACTTGCAGCTACTAATTGTTCTAATGCCCATAATTTGCCTAGCCATCCATCGGGTAGTGATTTACCACTTAACAGCTTAATATCTGAAAACCTAGATAATTCCTTCATAGTTTGATCTGTTGAACAGTCATCTAGCACTAATATTTCAAAATCCTCTAGGCCAGTTTGTGAGATGAGTGAGTTAACACAATTAGCTACATTTTTTTCTTCATTGCGCATTGGGATTAGAATTGATACAGATTCACTGACTTTTTTAGGCTGATTTCTGACAACTCTAATTGTTAGGCTATTTAGAATTACAAGTGCTAATGCTAGGCATGATAATGCCAGAGATATTTCCATTAATCGTTAGCTGGTGGACCAAAACGTAAAACAAACACATAAGGAATTAGAACTAATCCAAATACCACACCACCAAATAGCGCAACTCCTGGTCTATCAAAAAAGAAAATATTTCCAACTATTCCAGAAAATAAAGTCCAAAAAAGAAATAAATCTGGCACTAAGGTAGAGGTTTTAGTCTTTCGTCGATCTACTTGTAAAAACTTATTTAAAATTGCCATCAAACCCATGCCAGTTAGAAGCCACCCAAACATATTTGATAGTGGGATTTCCGGTTGGAATGGTACATGTGAGCCAGAAAAATCCCATTGCCATCTTTCAGATGCAACCATTTGTGGATCTAGAAATAGGTCCCAAGCCATCATCGCTAAGCCGCCATAAAGAAATACCCAATTTTTAGTTATCTTTCGGGCAGCAATCAGTAATGGGTGAGCGATCATTACCCATGCGAATGGAACCACTAGTGGTACTCCATATATTTGATAACCTAAAGTGCCAGAGTATTCATAATTTCCAAACGGCCACCCTGTTTTACTGCCAATCTGCTCAACAATTAATGCATATGCAAATGTTGTAGATACAAAAATTGATGCGTATTTAATTCCATATGCGAGTACAGCGTGTATGCACATCGCAGCGGCAGCCCAGTAGACAGTTGCAATTGTGACAATTCTTAGGGATTCACCGTCAATTAATGGATAAGAAATTTGAAGTAAAATAGCAATTGCAATTGTTATATAGAGTATTGCCATTTTCCATGATGAAACTTGGTGACGACTATTTCGTTTTGGATAAAACTGGCGCAACGACATGGGGTAATTGTGCCGTATTACTTAAGCCCGCCTCGCTCTTGCACAACTGCAAATCGAGAAAATAGCTCCTCTGAGTACCACTTATTCTCTTCCGTCGCTTTTATTGCCTGGGTGTGAGCCTGACCCTTATAGGCAAAATCTCTCAGCTGAGCAGCGCTTTCCCACAAAGAAAATGTCCCCTGTAGCCCGATAGGTGCTTCTCCAATTCCAATTGCATTTATTAAGCCAGGGGATTGATGCAGACTAATTGTTACTGGCGGCACAGCTCGCCAAAAAATTAAGTTTTTTCGCCAAACAATCCGTGCTCGCGTGATCGCGGCAATTTTTCCATTCCAATCAAATTTTTCAACCTCAAATGGTTGTTTACCCGACCATAAGCCATGCACAGAGATAGGTTTTAAAATTGCTCGATACTCTTTTTTTGCGATTCTTTGCCAACCTCTTATTACTTTAGATTTATCTAGATTATCTAAGTTATCTTTTTGGATTGTAACTAAAGCACCCCAGCGATATGGGTCAGCGTCCTTTGGTGTAAAACTCTCACCTTTTCCAGTTCCTAGTAGTTTTACAAATGAAACACCAGGTAATCTCTTAATTACAAATTTATGAATAGCCATGAAAAGTATTGCAACTGGTAGTAATACTTTTTTAATCTGCCAAAAATATATAACAGTGATCATTTGCTTACTCCAGTAGTTGCCATAATTTCAGATAAAACCTCATTTGGGCTATCCCACATAGGCACATGACCGGTTTGTGGTAACACAACCCACTTTGCATGAGTAGGAGCTAATGATCGTTCTTGACAGGTTTTTTGGGGAAGTGTGTGATCACTATCGCCAAAAATTATTGTAATCGGAATCGAAGTTGTAATTTGTTTATCAAATCTTTTTCCAAGGAGTGCATCCCAGGCTGGAAAGTATCCAGTTGAATTTGCCATCGCAGTTGTAGCATCAAGGCAGAGTTCATAACTTAACTCGCGCCAACGAGGTGAGACTGTTTCAAATCCCATTTTTTTTGCCCAAGTATAATTTAAGGCAGATGGTGCAACCTTTTCTACTCCACTTGCCATAAAGCGAAGTGCCACCTCACCTGGATATCTTGATGTGAAAGGTGTTAGCCATAATCCAGCTGGGGCAAGTGCGGTGATGCTTTTAACAATTTCTGGATTACTTGCTGCTATCTCAAGGCAAATCCAACCACCAAGTGAATTACCAACTAGATGAAATTTATCTATTCCTAAACTATTTAAATTCTTCATAACAAGTTGCGCTAGTGAGGTTGGATCCATCGGCTGAACCGGCGAAAAAGCTGTCCTGCCGTGGCCTGGTAAATCAACGGTAACAACCTTAAATTTATTCTTTAGATCACCAATTATTGGCTTCCATGCTGTGGCTGCAGAACCCATACCGTGAATGAGCACTAATGGCTCACCCGTTCCGAAGGACTCTATTGCAAGTTTCATAACGATAAGATTACCTTCTAATGATAAATCTAGATGCATCAACTTTTGCGGAAAAAATAACGGAAAAAGATGTTGTCCTACTTGATGTTCGAACCTTTGATGAATTTAGCCAAAGTCATATCCAAGAGGCGATTAATATTGATGTTCAAGGTGATTATTTCACCGCTGATGTGAGTGCGCTGGATAAGTCAAAAAGTTATGCAGTTTACTGTAGGTCCGGTAAGAGATCAGTACTCGCATCTGAAGTATTGGATCAAATTGGTGTAACTAATGTTTACAACTTAACAGGTGGAATTATGGAGTGGATAGAGTCAGGTAGAGGTACTGTTAATTAGATTCAAATAAAGTAGGAATTAATTCCTCAACTAGTTTTTTTATTTGGTCTCGAATTGGTCTAACATCTGCCACACCTTGCCCAGCAGGATCAGGTAGTACCCAATCTAAATATCGCTTACCAGGAAAAAATGGACAAGCATCCCCACATCCCATGGTTATCACAACATCTGATTGTTCAACTGCGGAGGTTGTAAGAACTTTTGGTATTTCATTTGAGATATCTATG
Organism: Candidatus Nanopelagicus abundans; assembly: GCF_002288305.1. Taxonomy (GTDB): domain Bacteria; phylum Actinomycetota; class Actinomycetes; order Nanopelagicales; family Nanopelagicaceae; genus Nanopelagicus; species Nanopelagicus abundans. The sequence continues at coordinate 696,496 of NZ_CP016779.1, read as the reverse complement.
CCAACCTCTTTTAATGCCTCAACTACCGCAGGATTAATTGAGTCAGCAGGAGCAGAGCCAGCTGATCTAACTTCAACCTTACCTAGAGTCAGATGTGTTAAGAATGCAGCCGCCATTTGTGATCTGCCAGCATTATGCACGCAGACAAAAAGAACTGAAGGTTTATTCATTTGCCTCAAGTTTTGGATTTGTAATATACAGCGCAGCTGCTAGTCCAATCACAGCACCAATAAGTTGGGCGGTGATAAAAGCTAAAACAGATTCGTTAGCAATTCCAGTTATTGATGTTGTAAAGGAACGAGCGATAGTAATTGCTGGATTTGCAAATGCAGTACTTGAAGTGAAAAGAATCCCACCAAATATCCATAGTGGGGCATATATAGCGATTAAATCATCACGCTTAGGAAATCTTAAAATTATCCAAACCAAGCCTGCTGTAGCCAGCACCTCTGAAACAAATAGGTTTGAACCACTTCGCAATGTAGCTGACTGGGCTAGGGCTGATTGATCAAAAATAAAGTTTGCAATCGCCACTCCCGTTATTCCACCAGTAATTTGGGCAAGTATGTAGCCAAGTGAGAGCTTAGGTTTAATTCTTTTCAGAGACAGCATGATTAAAGTTACTGCTGGATTAAAGTGAGATCCGCTAGTTTTAACACCTAATCGGATTACAAATGCCAGGCCAATTCCAGTTGCCAACGCATTTATAAATAATCTAAGGCCAGAGTCTGTGGTCAGATTTGTTGCCATCTGCCCTGAGCCAACTATCGCTAATGCCAGTATTAAACTTCCAACAAATTCCATACCAATTGCCCGTTGTGTCTTCATAAATCCCCCTTAAATAAATAACTCTTTGATAATAGTAAAGGCTGCTATTGCGAATAATAAAAATGCAAAGCCTCGTTTTAGATGAACAGTTGGTGCTTTAGGGGCAAGGCGTGAAGATACCCAAGCGATTATGAGCGCACAGATTGCAATTATCAGCGGATAGCGCCAGTTAATCTCACTCCAAATTGCATACTTTGCTAATAAAGCGGTTAAGCAATTTAAGGCAATGATTAGAAGTGATGTTCCAGCTGCTTTATTTTGAGGCGTATGGAAGAAAAGTACTAAAACCGGAATTGCTAGAAAACCACCGCCGATACCAAATAATCCAGTCAGGCAACCAATTAGAAGTGATAGAAGTATTAAAGCCCAAATAGGCATCTTCTTTTCTGGCCTAACACTAATTGGAGCGCGAAGCATTGAGTAGCCAGCTCCTATTAACACTAATGAAAATCCGATAAGAATTACTAGGTCAGGTATTTTAGTAACTATCAAACCTAGACCAATATTTGTAACAAGGCCAAGTGCCCAAATTGTTACAGCTTCTTTTATCAATACATCTTTACTTTTAAACTTTGGACCAACTCCAGCTAGCGCTGCTAGAAAAACAACTGCTAGCGCTGCAGTTGTGGCATGAAGAGGTGAGAAATCAAATAGGTAGAGCAGGATTGGAACTGAGACCATCGCCCCACCTGCTCCAATTAATCCCAAGACTGCGCCTATAAATGCACCAGATGCGATGGCGGTGAATATTAAGGTGGCGCTCATGTGTAGATACTTTCACAGATAATTACTTTTTGGGAAGAAAAAACCACCCACTACTAAAAATTCTAATGGGTGGTTTTCTTACTAATTAGCTAAAGAAAAGCAGTGTTCCTACATTGCTTCCAAAATCTGCTCCACCGCGAAGGAGAGCGAAGATAATCAAAGCAGCACCAGCGAGGGAGAGATCCTTGAAAAAAGCAATTCTCTCATTTGACTTAGCTGCTGCATCACTTTCTTTCCAGAAAGCATGCATTAAAAATGCAGTTGGAATCAAGAAGATTGCAATTAAAAGTGCACCTAAGTCAGCATAGAAGCCCAGTGCAATATAGATGCCGCCTAGAACAAGCATCAAGCCGCTTACGTAAACAGATATCTTTGCCATTGGAATTTTCTTATACTTGGCATAGCCAGTCATTGCAGAGTTTTGTGTAAAGTGATTAATACCAGAGCTAACGAAAAGTAGAGCAAATAGCACTCGACCTACGATTAATGCGATTTCAGTAACTGACATTTTTCTCCATAACTTCGTTTAGCCTAATTTGGCCATTTGATAGAGGTTAAGCCCTACTGTCAGGTAGATAAACTAATCTTGGGGTGTGTCTAGTGAAAATATCGCCACTATCTTGCATGTTGATATGGATGCTTTTTATGCATCTGTTGAGGAAAGAGATAATCCAAAATTAAAAGGTAAGCCAGTTGTTGTCGGAGCCGGAATTAGAGGCGTTGTCTCGGCAGCAAATTATGAAGCAAGGAAATATGGAATTCATTCTGCGATGCCGATTTTTCGCGCAAAAACTTTAGCTCCACATGCTGTGTTTATTACACCTGATCTTGAAAAGTATTCAGCTGTCTCAAAAGAAGTTATGCAGATATTTAATGATGTCACACCTTATGTGGAGCCAATTTCACTAGATGAAGCATTTTTAGATGTAACAGGAGCTAAGCGTTTACTTGGAAGCGGTAGAGATATCGCAGATCTAATTAGAAAGCGAGTGGAAAAAGAGCAGGGGATTACCTGCTCAGTTGGAATTGCCCACAACAAATTTATTGCAAAGATTGCCTCTGCTGCCTGCAAACCAAATGGCGTACTTGAGATTGATCCAGCGAAAATGCTTGATTTTTTACACCCACTAGCAGCATCACAAATTTGGGGAGTAGGTGCAAAGACAAATGAGCAGCTAGCAAAGATGGGCTTATTTACTGTTGCTGATATTGCCAATACGCCTCGAAATACTCTAATAAAAATATTGGGCCAAGCAAGTGGTGCTTCATTATATGAACTTGCGTGGGGTAGAGATTATCGAGATGTTATAACTGAGCATATAGAAAAAAGTATCAGCGCATCTGAAACCTTTAGCTTTGATATTGATAAACAAGAAGAGATACTAAAAGAGTATTTACGCCTAACTGAAAAAGTTGCTGAACGGATGCGAGAGAAAAATTTAGCCGCTAATACAATTACAATTAAAGTTAGATTTGCTGATTTTAAAACTATTACAAGATCAAAGACTTTAGATCTGCCAACTACTGGTACGCAAGAAATTTTTGAGGTGGTCAAAGCTCTTTACTTAGCCCTTAATTTAGATCGGGCTCTAATTAGGCTAGTCGGAGTTGGGTTGGATTCATTGGTAGAAAATGAAGATCTGCAGCAGATGGTTTTAGGCCAACGCGATAGTGGTTGGCGGCAGGTAGATAGGGCAGTTGACCTGGTTAAGGAAAAATTTGGGCGCTCTAGCCTTAGGCCAGCCCGGTTGGTGAGCGAGGATGATGAAGATAACAGTGGTTGAGTTTTAAAATTTTACTAATTGCTCTATATTGCGAATATGGCACTTTCAGATAATGAGCGCAAGCTTTTGGCCGAGATGGAGGCTGCCCTTGAGCAGGAGGATCCACGGTTACTTTCAACCCTTACGGGTAAGGCCCGCACCCGCCAAGGCTCTAGAGCACTTCTAGGATTAAGTATTTTAGTTGTTGGGCTTTTGGTTTTAATTAGCGGGTTAATTGCTAAGGCAACCGTAGTTGGGGTAATTGCCTTTTTAATCTCCTTAACTGGGCTGATATTAATTATTACCAATATCAAGGTCAGCTCTACCCCTGTGCGGGTAAAGAAGCCAGGCTGGGGGAATAACCTGGAGCAGCGATGGGATCGGCGAAATAACGATAATTAGTATCTAAACTGACCAAGGTAACCACCCGCATGGGTGGTTTTTTTATGCCCAAATGCCCCCAATAGGCCGATTTCCCACAGGTACTTCCATGAGGGAGGGGTTGGGTAGGAAAGTGGGCGCATAGGGTTGAAAGTGGAGAAAAAGGGAGTAAAGTGGTGACCTGAGCTATTACTTAAGCGTGGGGAGGTCAAGTGATGTTCCTTGGCACCCATGAGCCGAAACTTGATGAAAAGGGCAGATTAATTTTACCTGCCAGATTTAGAGAAGATTTAGCAGAAGGTTTAGTAATAACTAAAGGCCAAGAAAATTGTCTTTATGTTTTTCCTGCTGCTGAGTTTGCATTAATAACCGAAAGATTACGACAAGCACCAGTTACTCAAAAAAATTCTCGGGATTATTTAAGAGTGATGTTTGCTGGCGCTCATGATGAGGTGCCAGATAACCAAGGTCGAATAAATATTCCAGTTGGCCTTCGTAGCTATGCAACTTTAGAAAAAAATTGTGTGGTGATTGGCGCGAATACACGCCTTGAAATTTGGGATGCAACTGCATGGAGTAAATACCTAGCAGATCGAGAAAAAACCTTTGCTGATGTTTCAGAGGAGGTACTACCTGGATTGTTTTAAATCCAACTAAATATCTATTTAGGCCACCGCCACTTTAAATATTCGCGGCGCCACTTCCCCGGTGCCGCGCGTTATTAACTAAAGCTCCGTCAAGTGGCGGTGACCTAAGTAGATATCTAGGAGTAAGAGAGCTTGTAATTAAAAAGTTATAAAGAACTATAAAAGAGAAAGAGGGGGAGGCAATGAACGCGAATGTTACACACATTCCAGTTGCGTTAGAGCAATGCATAAACATGCTAGCCCCTGCAATCATAAATAAAAAGAACCCAGTTTTAATTGATGCCACCTTGGGATTAGGTGGACATGCAAAGGTATTTTTAGAGCGTTTTGAGAATTTAAAATTAATTGGAATAGATAGAGATCTAAACGCCTTAGAGATTGCAAAGGCAAATCTAGCCCAGTATGTAAAGCAAATCTCCTTTAGTCACACTACTTATGATCAAATCCAACTTGCACTTAGTGAGGCCAATGTAAAGGCAGCCGATGCAATCCTTTTTGATTTAGGTGTTTCATCTATGCAACTAGATCAGGCGGATCGGGGATTTTCATACTCGCAAGAAGCACCACTAGATATGAGAATGGATCAAAGTAGCCCAACTACAGCAGCCATAATATTAAACACCTATACCCATGGCCAGTTAGCTAAATTACTACAAAATTATGGAGAAGAGAAGTTTGCTAGCAAAATCGCTGAAAATATTATTAAGGCTAGAGAGAAAGCAGCTCTTAATACCACCAAAGACTTAGCTGAGATTGTTAAAGACTCAATTCCAGCACCAGCAAGGCGCACTGGCGGTAATCCAGCAAAGCGAACCTTTCAAGCACTTCGAATTGAGGTTAATCAGGAGCTGACAATACTGGAGCGAGCTATTCCAGAGGCGTTATCAGCTTTAACTATCGGCGGTCGCCTTGTTGTTATGTCCTATCAATCACTTGAGGACCGAATAGTAAAGAACCATTTTATGCAGGTAAGTAAATCTAAAACTCCGTTGCAGTTACCAGTTGAGTTGCCAGATTCTGCAGCTAGTTACAAGTTGCTTATAAGTGGTAGCCAAGGCGCTGATGAGGATGAGCAGGATAGTAATCCACGCTCACAATCTATGAGACTTAGAGCAATTGAGCGGGTGGCTGCCTAATGGCGATATTTGACTTAGCACCTGCGATTGAAATCTCGCGCAAAATAGTTAGAGAAAAAACAAATCAAGTAGTGCTGCGTTTAGTACCAGATACGAAAACCGGTCAGGTGGCAGCAGATCGTACTTTTGGAATGTTCTTGGTAGGTATATTTACAATTGGATTATTAGCTTTATTGGTAATAAATACAGCACTCGCTGAGGATGCATTTGTACTACAAGATTTAAAGCAACAGGCACAGGTACTCACTGATGAGCGCGAAGCTATTTTACGTGAGCTAGCAGCCCAATCATCTCCAGATAAATTAGCGCAAAGTGCAATTGATCTTGGAATGGTAGCTTTAAATAAGATGCATTTTTTAGACTTATCGGTGGTTAAATAATGAATCATCAACAATTAGTTCAAGACCGAATTCGAAAGATCGTAGCAATTGCAATTGTAATTTTTTTACTATTTGGACTTAGGTTAATTGAGATTCAAGCAATTCGCGCAAAGGGTTATGTTGAGCGAGCAGATAATGAGTTAAGTAAATCAGCCACCTTACTTGCACCTAGAGGAGATATTTACGACATTAATGGTGTCGAACTTGCTCGAAGTATTTCAGCGATAAATATCGCAGTTGATCAAACAGTTGTTAATGACCCAGTTAATGCAGCAATGGTGGTTGCGCCAATTCTTGGGATGAATCCAGCAGAGTTATTGCCAAGTCTTACTGGCCAAAAGCGTTATGTTTTAATAGCTAAGGATGTACAGCCATCTGTTTGGCGAGAGGTGAATGATGCCATTATTTCTTACAATACAAGAGTAGTTAAAACTAAGAGTGACCTCAATAAGCGCATAGGTGGCTTTGTGCCAGAGCGTAGTTATATTCGAGATTATCCAAGTGGAAAATTAACCGCTTCACTTATTGGAGTAGTAAATGATCAAGGAGTTGGATCTGGTGGACTTGAAAGCAGCTTAAATAGCATCTTATCCGGCACAAATGGAAAGTACGTATACGCGAATGGTCGCGGAAATATTATCCCTGGCTCTGAAGAAATAAGAGTTGAAGCAAAATCGGGTACAAGTATTCGATTAACAATTGATCGTGATGTTCAATGGGTAGCCCAAAACGCGATAAGCCAAGCGGTTGCATCGTCAAAAGCAAAATCAGGCACAGTCATTGTGATGGACCCAAAAACTGGTGAAATTCTTGCACAAGCAAGTGCGCCTACCTTTGATCCAAATGTACCGAGTTCAATTACAGTAGATAAATTAAATAATCCATCAGTGCAAGAGGTTTATGAACCAGGTTCAACTGGCAAGGTAATTACTGTGGCAGCTGCGATGGAGGAAGGCTTAATTACACCTGAGAGTGTCTTTTCAATTCCATACTCAATGAAAGTATCTGATGGTGTATTTAAAGATCATGAAAAGCACCCTACGCAAAGGCTAACTACTACAGGTTTATTAGCAGTTTCTAGTAATACTGGTTCAATTCAAATTGGCCAAAAACTAGGTAAAGATAATCTGTATAAATATCTAACTAAATTTGGAATTGGGCAGAGTACAAACTCGAAACTACCTGGTGAATCTGCCGGTATTTTACATCCCGTTAAGGATTGGTCTGGAACATCACTTCCTACAATTTCATTTGGACAGGGCTATTCACTAACAGCAATGCAATCCACCTCAGTCTTTGCCACAATTGCTAATAATGGAGTTAGAGTAAAACCTTCAATTCTTGCTGGTGTTGTTGATGAAAGTGGCAAATACACGCCTTCTGCAGCAAATGAATCAACTCGAGTACTAAGTGAGCAGACAGCAATAAATATGCGCGCAATGATGGAGAATGTAGTTTCAAAAAATGGTACAGCACCGTCTGCCGCAATTGATGGCTATCGAGTTGCTGGTAAAACTGGTACTGCCCAAAGATATAACACCGCTTGTAGGTGTTACAGCGGATACACCGCATCATTTATTGGATTTGCACCAGCTGATCAACCTAAGTACGTAGTTAGTGTGACTATTCAAGATCCAAAGGGCATGCATTGGGGCGGTGTGCTTGCCGGGCCGGTATTTAAAAAAGTTATGGGATTTGTCCTGCAAAATCAGCGTATTTCACCCACTCCTGAAACTAAAACTTTCTACTCATTAACAGAGGCAGCTCTTAAGCAGCGCAGTAAAATTACTCCAAAGAGTGGAGCATGATTAATGAGCACCAGACCAGCACAAGTAGTGCAGAAATCTCTTTCCACTTTTGATAAAAGCATTTTTGACAAAGATATTAAAATTTCTGGAATTGCAATTAATGCAGCTCAGGTAAAAAAGGGTGACATATTTGTTGCCTTAGCTGGAACCAAAACTCATGGTGCAAATTTTGTTGATCAAGCAATTCAAAACGGTGCGGTAGCAGTTTTAAGTGATAAAAACCTTGACCTTTCGATACCAAGCTTTATTCATCCATCACCGCGGGAAATCCTAGGAGAGTTATCAGCATGGGTTTATGAAAAACCATTTACTAAACTGACCGCAATTGGTATTACTGGTACAAATGGAAAAACTACAACTAGCAATATTCTTAAACAGATTTGGCAATTATGTGGGTTAAATTCAGGATTAATTGGAACATTAGGAGTTGAAGTTGGTAGTCAATCACTTGATGGCGTGAGAACCACCCCAGAAGCAGATGAGCTGCAAGCATTAGCTGCGTTGATGGTGAGTAAAGATTTAAGCCACCTTGTAATGGAGGTCAGTAGTCACGGCCTTGATCAATTAAGAGTTAAAGGTGCAAAGTTTAAAGTTGTTGGATTCTCAAATCTGACTCAGGATCACTTGGATTACCATAAAAATATGGATAATTACTTTAGCGCGAAGGCAAAGCTATTTTCGAAAGAATATGCAGAAAGTGCAGTAATTAATATTGATGATCAATATGGATTAAAACTTAGTAAGCAATTATCTATTCCTACCCAAACAGTATCTCGAGATAACAAAAATGCGAATTGGTATTATGAAAAAGTAAAACCAAGTCATGATGGGTTTGAGGTAGAAATCAATAGCAAAGATGGCAAGAAAATTAGCGGAAAGTTTCCATTGATAGGTGAATTTAATTTAGATAATCTTCTACTAGCAGTTGCTCTAGCAAGTATGGCTGGACTAGATGAAGTTAAAATTTCATCTGCTATCACAAAATTGACGAGTGTGCCGGGTCGATTAGAACAGATTAAAGTTGGTCAAGGATTTACTGCATTAGTTGACTACGCGCATACACCTGACGCGGTAGCGAGAGTTTTAGAAATAGCAGCTAAATTTACTAAAGGTAAAGTGATTGCAGTTCTAGGTTGTGGTGGCGATAGAGATATTTCAAAGCGCCCACTAATGGGACAAGCACTTTTCATCGGTAGTGATAAAGCAATCTTCACAAGCGATAATCCACGAAGCGAATCTGTAGATGAGATTCTTAAAGCAATGGTCGCTGGAATTGATCTTGCTGATAAAGGGTTTGTAATTAAAGATCGCCGAGCAGCAATTGATTTTGCAGTAGCACAGGCATCTGCAGGTGATTGTCTATTGGTTCTAGGAAAGGGACATGAAAGTGGCCAAGAAGTTAATGGAATCATTACAACATTTGATGATCGAATAGAGCTAGCTGATTCAATAAAGCAGGCACTAAAAAAATGATAAAAACTACAGCCGCAGAACTTGCAAAAATTCTCTCGGGTAAGTTAGAGAATCTATCTGCAGATACAGTTATCGATCAGTACCCAGTAATTAACTCTGCAAATGCAAAGAATGGAACATTTTTTGTTGCATTTGAGGGAGTAAATGTTGATGGCCATTCTTTTGTCGAAGACGCAATTAAATCTGGCGCGAAATTTGCATTAGTTTCAAAGCCCGTTAGTGCACCATCAATTGTTGTAGCAGATTTAAGTCAGGCACTTTTAACCCTAGCCGAGTTTGTAAGAGGGCAACTTCCTGAAATGAAAGTTATAGGTATCACTGGGTCACAAGGTAAAACGACAACAAAAGAATTTTTATATTCAATATTAAAATCAGTAGGTGAGTGTGTTGCAACTGAGGCAAACTTTAATACTGAGATTGGTGTTCCATTAACACTTCTAAGATGTAAAGAGAGCACAAAGTTTTGTATTGTTGAAATGGGTGCTAGGCACTTAGGTGATATCGCAAAATTAACTAAGGTCAGTTCACCAGATGTCGGCGTAGTTTTAGCTGTTGGCTCAGCTCATATTGGTGAGTTTGGATCAATTGAAGCGATTGCTAAAACTAAATCAGAATTAATTACTAATTTGTCAGCTGGAAAATCTGCTGTTCTTGGCAGCTACGACAGTTGGACTCCAAAAATGGCTACTAATTTACCTCTTGAAGTAATTAATTTTGGTGAATCTGCAATGGTTAGAGCAGCAGATATTCAACTACCTGGTGGTTATGCCCACTTTGAATTGGTAACTCCAAATGGGCGAAATCCAGTTTCACTTCAATTATTAGGTGAGCATCAGATTCCAAACGCACTTGGCGCAGCAGCAGCAGCTTTTGCCCTTGGAATTAGTAATGAAGTAATTGCACTCGGACTAACAACTGCAGATCTTGGTAGTAAGTGGCGTATGCAGATTGAGGAGTTAAATGGCTTAAAGATTATTAATGACTACTACAACGCAAATCCTGAGAGTATGAAAGCTGCACTTAAAACTTTAGTTTTACTAAGTCAAGAAAATGGTGGGTCATCTTGGGCAATTCTTGGAAAAATGCATGAGTTAGGTGCTATCGAAGAAGAGGCTCACAGACAAATAGCTATGTACTGTGAGGAAATTGGGGTAGATCATCTGCTTAGTGTGGGCACTGACCTATATAGACTCTCTAAAAATGAATCAAATCTGAAAAATATGGTGGTGCATCACTGCCCAAATACCAATGCTGTTTTAGAGTTAGTCAGTAATTTCTCACATGGAGATGTGGTTTTACTAAAAGCTTCACGATCTGAGAAATTTGAAGATCTTGCAGATTTAATTACCAATAAATGGAATGGAGGGCAATCGTGAGAGGAATACTACTTTCTGGCGCAATTGCATCCATCTTTGCTTTTTTTGCAACTCCATTACTAATTAAATTACTAACTAAAAAAGGCTATGGGCAAATTATTCGAGATGATGGACCTACCACTCACCAAGTTAAGCGTGGTACCCCCACTATGGGTGGATTAGTATTAATAACAGCAGTGGTAGTTGGATATGGACTTAGCCATTTAATTAATGGTGTTGCAGTCACTACATCTGCCCTCTTGGTAATTGCTTTAATAATTGGCTTAGGTTTTGTTGGCTTTATAGATGATTATCTTAAAGTGGCAAAACAAAAGTCACTTGGATTAAATGCCAAACAAAAGCTACTTGGACAAGCAATTGTTGCTGGCGGCTTTGCATATGCAGGTTTGCAATTTCCTGATCAAGGCGGATTAACGCCAATATCTTCTTATCTTTCAACAGTTCGTGATACTTCAATAAAGATGGGACTTGTCTTAGTAATAATTTGGGTAATTTTAATGGTGTTAGGAACAAGTAATGGGGTTAATTTAACTGATGGCCTTGATGGATTAGCTACTGGCGCAGCAGTTATGGTGTTTACAGCATTTATTTTGATCGGTGTTTGGGAGTTTGGACAAAGTTGCGCCGTTTCACCTGGGCTTAAATGTTATGCAGTTCGTGATCCACTTGATTTAGCAGTACTTGCAGCAGCACTTGCTGGTGCATGTGGTGGCTTCTTATGGTGGAACGCTTCACCTGCGAAGATATTTATGGGAGATGTTGGCTCATTAGCATTAGGCGGAGCCCTTGCAGGGCTAGCAATAACTCTTAGGATTCAGTTGTTACTAGTAGTGCTTGGATTTATTTTTGTATTAATTACATCATCAGTAATTATTCAAGTTGCATATTTTAAAATTACTGGTGGTAAGCGGATATTTAAAATGGCTCCCCTACAACATCATTTTGAGTTAATTGGTTGGGGTGAGGTAACAATTGTCATTAGATTCTGGATTATTTCAAGCCTTGGGGTTGCTGCAGGTTTAGGCCTGTTCTATGCCCAGTGGGTTGTGGCTTAATGAATTTTGTTCAGTCACTGGCTGGAAAAAACTGTTTAGTTATTGGTGCTGGTGTCACGGGTATGGCTTGTCAGGAGGCCTTAGTTAATTTTGGTGCTAATTCCAAACTTTTTGATGAAAAAGTAAAAGCTGGCGCAGATATTGTGAATGAAATTCCAAGCGGAGTGGAGTTAGCAATTATTTCTCCTGGCTGGCGAGATGATCACTTGGTAATTAGCAAACTTAGATCAGATGGAGTTGAGATTTTAAGTGAGATTGATTTTGCTTGGCAGGTTAAGCAAGTACTTGCCCCTTCACAAAAATGGATTGCGCTAACTGGTACTAATGGCAAAACCACAACAATTAAAATGGTTGAATCTATTTTTAAGGCAGCAAAAATTAACGGCGCAGCATGTGGCAATGTTGGAGAAACTGTGATTGCATCGGTTTGCGCTAAAAAACCATTAGATTATCTTGCGATTGAACTTTCATCATTTCAGATCCATTGGAGTAATTTGCCGAAGTATGAATCTGTTGCAGTGCTTAATATTGCAGAAGATCATATTGATTGGCACGGTAGTTTTGAGGCTTACTCGCAAGCAAAGCTAAAACTGCTTAAGCATTCAAATAAAGTGATACTAAATAAGTCTGATTCAGAATTATCTCGTAGAACTTCTAGTGATTTAATTACGTGGTTCTCACTAGATACTCCAAATGCAGGTGAACTTGGGGTTGTGGAGAATCTTTTAATTGATCGCGCATTCTCTGCTTCACCTAGCCAAGCAAATGAGATAGCTGAACTAGTAGATATAACGCCAACTGTTCCACACAATGTTTTAAATGCCCTAGCTGCAGCTGCACTTGCTCTATCAATTGGCATTAAATATGAGGATATCAAAATTGGATTAAAGAATTTTTCACCCGACCATCATCGAATGGAATTAGTACTTAGTAAGAATGAGATTAATTGGATCGATGACTCAAAAGCAACTAATCCGCATGCCGCCGCCGCATCATTACTTTCAAACTTTAAAGTAGTTTGGATTGCTGGTGGGCTAGCAAAGGGTGCAAGTATGAGTGACCTAGTTAAAAGATGCGCATCTAGAATTAAGGCTGTTATTTTAATTGGGGAAGATCGCGAATTAATTGCGAAGGCTATTGGAGATTATTCACCGAAGATTGAAGTGGTAAGAGTTAATCAATTAAGTGATGCTAAAACGTTAATGAATGATGTAGTAAGTGCTGCGATCAAATTAGCCCAGCCTGGTGATACCGTTTTATTGGCTCCAGCTTGTGCCTCAATGGACCAATTTGATTCCTACGTGCAGCGTGGACAGTTATTTGCTCAAGCCGTGAAAGCGCAGGTTTAGTATGGCTAATAATTTAACGGTTAGAAAATATTCAAAAATACTTACCCGCCCAGAGTTACCATATTTTCTAATAATCTGGAGCACCATATTTTTATGCGCCCTTGGTCTAACTATGGTTTTATCTTCCTCAACAGTCACATCCTTACAGGAAAGTGGTAATAGTTACTCAATATTTATCAGGCAGTTCTTATTCTTAATTCTTGGCGCAGCCACAGCATATTGGGCATTTAAAGTGCAAGGTGCCATTTGGTTAAGATTAGCCAAAGTAAGTCTAACGATTTCAATATTTATATTACTACTCCCATTTATTCCCAATCTAGGAAAAAATATCAATGGAAATAGGAACTGGATTGAGATTGCCGGCTTCACACTACAGCCGTCAGAGTTTGCTAAATTTGGATTAATTCTTTGGTGTGCATTTCAATTACGAAGGATCGATCTAGTTGCAGGTAAAAATCCTATTGGTTTAATTTTCCCTGGTTTAGTGGTTATTGAGGGATTAATTATATTAGAGAGGGATTTAGGAACTGCATTACTAGTTTTAATTATTTTTGGTGGTATTTTATTTGTATCTGGCGCACCAATTAAGAATTTTATCGCAGTAGCTATTTTAGCTAGCGTTATTAGTGCGGTACTTATATTTAGTAATAGCTATCGAATGAGCAGATTTGCTGCTCTTTTTGATCCATTTGATGAGAGGTATTACAAGTTCTCTGGTTGGCAACCAGCCCACAGCATTATGGGGTTAGCAAGTGGTGGCCTTTGGGGAAGTGGGCTTGGGGCAAGCAAGCAAAAATGGGCTAATTTAGCTGAAGCTCATACTGATTTTATTTTTTCAGTAATTGGTGAAGAGCTCGGACTATTAGGAACACTTCTAGTCTTAGCCCTTTATGCAGCTTTGATTTATTCTATGTTGCGAATTGCTATTAAAACTAAAGATGATTTTTCAAGATATGCAACCGCAGGAATTGCATGCTGGTTTATTGCCCAAGTAACTGTGAATATCGGATCAGTTACATCGATAATTCCAGTAATTGGAGTTACTTTGCCATTTATCTCATATGGAGGTTCATCTTTGCTGGCTAATCTGCTTGCAGTTGGCTATGTATTAGGTGTTGCAAGGCGAACACCGGAGATATCTGAAGGTATTAAGTTAAGCAGGATGAGAAAATTAGGCAGATGACTCCTAAAATAATTTTTGCAGGTGGTGGCACTGCTGGCCATGTTGAACCAGCGTTAGCTGTTGCAAATTGGCTTAGAGATAAAAAGCCGGATTGGCAGTATCAATTTGTTGGCACAAAAACTGGTCTTGAAAATCAACTTGTTCCAGAGGCAGGTTTTGAGCTTGTCCATATTCCTAAGGTATTAATGCCAAGGCAGTTAACTCCTGGTGCATTATTTTGGCCAGTTAGAATTCTGCTAGCAACTTGGAAAGGTATTAAAATCTGCAAAGATGCTGATTTAATTATTGGATTTGGTGGTTATGCCTGCCCACCGCTCTATTTAGCTGGTGCGCTTCTGCGCAAGCCAATATTTATTCATGAAGCAAATGCAATTCCAGGTTGGGCCAATAAATTAGGTGCTCCTTTTGCGCGCAAAATTTTTATTGCTTTTTCTCGGGCAGGGTTAAAAATCGGGAGATGGAGAAATGCCAAATTAAGTGGCATGCCAATCAGAGCAGAGATAATTTCTAGTACCTACCAATCTCAAGAAGGAATTGCTGTTAAACGCAAAGAGCAATTAGAAAAATGGCGACTTTCTGCTGATAAGCAAACCGTTTTAGTTTTCGGCGGATCACTTGGCTCTCGTCATATCAACGAAGCAATCTTGCAGTCTCTTTCTAGCTTTACCGAAAAAGGTGTGCAGGTCGTTCATTCAGTTGGGCGCAATAATCCATTACCAACTAGAACAGAAAATTATCTTGCCCTCGCATATATCGAAGATATGGCATCTGCTTACCATGCAGTTGACCTTGTAATCGCAAGAAGTGGCGCACTGACCTGTGCTGAACTTGCAGCAGTTGGAAAATTTGCAGTTTTAATTCCACTGCCAATTGGAAATGGTGAGCAAGCAGCAAATGCCTCTGATTTACAAACCGCCGGAGCAGCAATCGTTGTGGCTGATGATAAATTTAATTCAGGCTGGCTTTCAAGCAACTGGGATGAAATTTGGCGCAGTGCCACAGGGTATCAAGGAACTGCTAACACTGAGTTATCAGCAAGTGAGTTAATTGGAAATGCAATTATTCAGGAGGTCAGTGGAGATAAATGAGTTTAAAAACTGATTACTCACTATCTGAATTAGCAAAACTAAATATCCATTTTATTGGTATTGGTGGTTCTGGTATGAGTGGAATTGCCAGAATAATGTTAGCCAAAGGCTTTACAGTTTCTGGTTCAGATAAAAATGATTCAGCAATGCTTACCTCTTTAAAAGCACTTGGTGCAAAAGTAGAAGTTGGACATAAACAAGAGAATTTGGGAGCAGCTGATCTAGTAATTATTTCAGCCGCGATTGATGAAAATAATCCAGAGTTAGCCCTAGCGCGTAAAAAGATGATCC
This sequence comes from Candidatus Nanopelagicus abundans, assembly GCF_002288305.1. GTDB lineage: Bacteria > Actinomycetota > Actinomycetes > Nanopelagicales > Nanopelagicaceae > Nanopelagicus > Nanopelagicus abundans. The sequence goes on along the minus strand of NZ_CP016779.1, from coordinate 680,973 downwards.
CTGTGGCGGCTAGAGCCCAAGCTTTAGCATGGTTAATGTCAGAATCCACATCAATTGCAGTTGCTGGTACACATGGTAAGACCACAACAACTGCAATGTTGGCGGTGGCGTTACAAACAGCTGGAGCTGACCCATCTTTTGCAGTTGGTGGAACAATTAACACAGCTGGCACAAATGCTCACAGTGGTAGTGGATCAATCTTTATTGCCGAAGCAGATGAGTCTGATGGATCATTTTTAGCGTATAAGCCAAGTGGAGCCATCATCACAAATGTTGAGTTAGACCATGTTGACCACTTTGCTGATGAAGAGGCAGTTTTTAAAGTGTTTGAGCAATTTATTTCCTCCATTCAAGATAATGGATTTTTAGTTGCCTGCGGAGATGACGCAGGAGTTAAACAACTACTTACTCGGATAACTAGAAAAGACCTGAAGATATTGTTATATGGACAGGGTGAAAATAATGATTTCCAAATCCAGCGAATTCAACTAGACCCGTTATCTTCCCTAGCCACAGTTTCAAGTACTGGCCGCAGGGTTGGTGAGTTAAGTCTTTCAGTTGTTGGAAAGCACAATCTGCTAAATGCATTAGCCGCCTTTACGGCAGCAAGTGCCTTAAATATGGCAGAAGATAAGTTATTCGCTGGGCTTAAGAGCTTTACCGGAACCCGGCGCAGATTTGAATTAAAAGGTGAGGTTTCTGGAGTTAAGGTAATTGATGATTATGGCCATCATCCGACTGAAATAATAGCAACCTTAACTGCAGCTAAAAATTTAGCCCAATCTGCTCGAGTGCTAGTTATTTTTCAGCCTCATAGATACTCAAGAACGGCTGCCTTTTCAGAACAATTTAGTGCAGCATTATCAAATGCTGATTTTACTTTTCTACTAGAAGTTTACGCAGCTAGTGAGAAGCCAATTCCTGGCGTCTCCTCCTTAATGATTGCGCGAAATATGGACCAGAGCAAGGTTAAATTCGAACCTTCGATGTTAGAAGTAGTTTCAGAAATTACAAAAATGGCAAAAAGCGGAGATGTAATTATTACATTAGGAGCAGGAGATATTAGTTCACTAGGAGAACCTATTCTGCAATCACTTGCTGATCGGTAATACTTAATGAGTTTAAGGATTTCTAAGCGGCTAAAGCGATTATTAACATCCATACTGGTAGTTAGCGCAATCTCGGCCTCTGCTTATCTTCTTGGTTGGTCTTCACTTCTTTCAGTAGCACAGGTATCAGTTAATGGTAGTGGTGCTGCGAATCTAGTTTTAAATGAGCTTTCTCGAAATGGGATTGAGCCAAAGCCTGGTGATCAATTAGCCAGGGTGGATGTTAGATCCATAAAAAGAACCCTTAATCAATTAGATTGGATATCTAGCAGTGATGTTTCTAGGAACTGGTTTAATAAAAAGGTCTCAATAGTGGTTCAAGAGAGAGTTGCAATTGCTAAAACGATTTCTGTGCAAAATGCCTCAGTAAATTTTGATAGCAAGGGCTTTATTTTTACACCTACTTCACCAAATCAACTTATGGCGCAAGGTAAATTACCTTCGGTAACAAGTCAGAGTCGCAGTAATGAGGACCTGACCGCAATAGCTACTTTATTAGAGCAAATTCCAAGTGATCTGCGATATTTATTACTAGATCTTGAGTCAATTTCCATCACAAAATCAAGCTTTATTTTGATGGATACCCGACTTAATGCTTCCACTCTTCGCATTAATTGGGGAGGGGCTACTGATATTGGGCAAAAATCAAAAGTATTAACCGCCCTCTTGAAACTACCGGAAAATAAGGCAATTAAACAGGTGGATTTATCGCAGCCAGATTCGCCAATAGTCAGTTAATTTTGATTAAAAGTAAATCTGAATTTGGCATTAATTCTTTATAAAAATCCATAAACTGCATAAATATTTATCTCACTAAATATCGTGTCGGTGTTTGATTGAGATGCCTCTAATGCATACTTTTGCGTAATCGGAAAAGCAATAACTTTAACTCTCAAGTTGAGATTTAGGGCTAGGGAAGAGGCGCAACGTGGCAACACCGCAAAATTATTTAGCTGTAATTAAAGTTGTTGGTATTGGCGGCGGCGGAGTTAATGCTGTTAACCGAATGATTGACGTTGGTTTAAAAGGTGTTGAATTTATTGCAATCAATACAGATGCACAAGCATTGTTAATGTCAGATGCTGATGTGAAATTAGATATTGGTAGAAAGTTAACAAGAGGATTAGGTGCAGGTGCTGCGCCAGAGATTGGTCGTCAAGCAGCTCTTGATCACATTGATGAAATTGAAGAAGTATTACGTGGCGCCGATATGGTTTTTGTTACTGCAGGTGAAGGTGGCGGAACTGGTACTGGCGGTGCTCCAATTGTCGCAAAGGTTGCAAAAGATCTTGGTGCGCTAACAGTTGGTGTAGTTACAAAACCATTTACATTTGAAGGAAAACGTAGAACTGCACAAGCAGATGAAGGAATAGAAAATTTACGAACAGAAGTTGATACTTTAATTGTAATTCCAAACGATCGTCTGCTTGCAATTTCAGATCGTTCAATTAGTGCTCTGGAAGCATTTAGAACTGCTGATCAAGTTTTATTATCTGGAGTTCAAGGAATCACAGACTTAATTACAACACCTGGATTAATAAACCTTGACTTTGCTGATGTTAAAAGCATCATGTCAGGTGCTGGTTCTGCATTGATGGGAATTGGTTCAGCAAGAGGTGAAGCAAGATCTATTCGCGCAGCAGAGCTTGCAATCTCAAGTCCACTTCTTGAAGCTTCAATTGATGGTGCACATGGCGTATTACTTTCAATTGCTGGTGGATCAGATCTTGGTTTATTTGAAATATCAGAGGCCGCTGAATTAGTTGCGCAATCTGCTCACCCAGATGCAAATATTATTTATGGCACTGTAATTGATGATGCCTTAGGTGATGAAGTCCGTGTAACAGTTATTGCAGCAGGCTTTGCTGGTGGTGAACCAAAGCGTGTATTAATGCCAGTGATTAATGCGGCCGCACTAAGTGGTGAAGCAGATCCAATCGCTGCTAATGATCCAATTGCAATTGCACTTGATCTAGATGTTAATGGCGGGGAACCACGCTCACGCAAGCGGATAACTTTTGAAGATTTAGTCGCAGAAGATGAGATCGATATCCCTGATTTCATGCGCTAGGAATCGAGCATGGCTCGGTTGCTCTTTACCTCGCGACACTTCGGCTCACTAGATAATCCACAAGCATCTGATAGCGCAAAACAGCTTTCAAAATTAATTGGCAATCCCATTTATTTTATGAAACAAACGCATGGTAATAAAGTAACTGTGGTCGATAGCCAGAGCTCACCAAATGGGGCAATTTATGATGGTGATGCAGTTGTAACTGATAAACCAAATGTCGCATTAGCAGTGCAGGTAGCTGATTGTCTTCCGCTGCTGCTTATTTCAAAAAGTGTAGTTGCAGCAGTTCACGTTGGCCGCAAGGGGTTATTAAATAAAGTAGCACTAGCTGCGTTAGATCAAATGAAGAAACTGGGCGCAGATCAGATATCTGGGGTGGTTGGCCCGCATATTTGTGGCAACTGTTATGAAGTGGACCCGGTGATGTATGGCGAGATTGTTAAAGAGCATCCAGCAACAGGTGGCAAAAGTAATCACCTAAATCTGTTCGCAGGTCTAAAAGATCAATTAAGTGAAGTTGAAATAACAAGTTTAGGAATTTGCACAAAGGAAAATTCTGACTACTTTTCACACCGCGCAGATGCCACCCTAGGCCGGCAGGTTGGTGTAATTAGCTTATGAACCGTATTGATGAAATTAGTGCAAATCTTGAAAAGGTAAATGAGCAGATCAAGTTAGCGGCTGAAAAAGCTAACCGGTCAACTGGTGAAATAACTTTAATTGCAGTTACTAAAACCTTTCCAGTATCTGATATCGAAATTCTCTATTCTCTTGGTATCCGAGAGTTTGGTGAGAATCGTGATCAGGAGGCAAGTGGGAAGGTTTCACTATTACCAGATGATGTGAAGTGGCATTTTCAAGGCCAGATTCAGAGCAATAAATTAAAATCAATCACATCTTGGGCAAGTTATATACATTCAGTTGATCAACTAAAATATGCGCAAATTATCTCTCAGCACAGCGGTGGCATAGAAAAGCCAATTTTTATTCAGGTCTCACTGGATAAGCCGCCACAGTCTAGATCCGGCGTTAACCCTTCTGATTTAATCGAATTAGCAGGTGCTATTTCTGAGTTACCAGGAATTAGTTTGCAGGGCTTAATGGCAGTTGCCCCAGTTGATTCACCTGCTGAGGAAGCCTTTGCTGAATTAGTGGCTATCCGCAGTGATTTCCTGCGCACTTTCCCAGCTGCTAAATCCTTATCAATTGGGATGAGTGGTGACTATCAAATAGCCATCAAATATGGTGCGACACATATCAGAATTGGCAGTTCAATCCTCGGTATTAGATCTCCGATCGCATAGCCTTTGGTCTATGGCTAGTGCATTTAAGCGGGTTGCAGGTTACCTCGGTCTTATGGATGAGGAAGAGCTTGACCATGGCAATAATCAACTAACTGAGCGAGCACCTAGATTAGTTCGTGCTAATTCAAAATCTGCTGCAAAGTCAAATGTTGAATTACTTCCAGCATCTGCACAAAGTAAAATTATGGATCATATTATTTCGCTAACTCCTAGAACTTATAGTGAAGCCCGATTAATTGGTGAGCATTACCGCGAGGGTAAGCCGGTAATTATGAATTTAAGTGACATGGAAGAGACAGAGCGTAAGCGTTTAGTTGACTTTGCTTCTGGTCTAGTTTTTGGTCACCATGGAAGTATTGAACGAGTAACTCCAAAAGTATTTTTATTAACACCGCCAAATGTTTCAGTTAGTGTTGAAGATAAGAATTCAGCAGCACAAGCAAGTTTTTTTAATCAAAGCTAAAAACCTTTAAACCATGGGTGCAATTTTTGGTTTAATTTACTGGGCTCTTAATCTATTTTTAATTACACTAATCGGCCGTTTAATTTTAGATTACATTCGAATCTTCTCACCAAACTGGCGTCCAAAAGGAGTTGTACTTGCCCTAGCCGAGTTGGTTTATACAATTACCGATAAGCCATTATCTTTTGTTAGGCAGTTTGTGCCACCACTTCGGTTAGGCGCAGTTTCACTTGATCTATCTTTTATTGTTGTGTTTTTTGTTGTGCAATTACTTATGCGTTTAGTTTCTGTTCTTTAATTAGTTTTTAATTAGTTTTAACCACAAGCCGAGTTCATTCTCATCAGATTTTTCGGTGCTAACCTGCTGCATTTGTGTAGCCAATACTTCAGCACTAATTTCTGCCGTTGCTGATGAGATTACCTTTGCTAACTCGGTTGGGCCATTCCAGCTAACTGTTATCCGGTCGCTGACATCTAAACCAATATTTTTACGTTCCTCTTGAATTGCTCTAATTACCTCACGCACTAATCCAGCTCTAATTAACTCTGGAGTTAACTCAAGATCAAGTGCCAAACTTTCACCTGCATGTGAGGCAACAGACCATCCAGTTCGAGGGGTTTCAGTAATTATCAAATCTTCAATTTCAATCTCAATGCCTTTAGACTTACCATTGATTTCAACATTTAATTTAAAGGTTTTATTTTTCCGCAGATCTTTAACCATAGCAGTTGCATCAGTTACCGAGATTTGTTTTGAAATCTCTTGAACATTTGCACCAAATTTTGTGCCAAGGGTGCGAAAGTTTGCCTTTACTGAGATATCTACGAGATCTGATCCAGCCGCATGAATACCATCTAGTGCCAAAATATTTAGCTCATCAGCGATATGAGATTTAATCTCTTCAGATATCTGATCCCAGCCAGGAGCAGAGATTAAGGCGCGAGATAGTGGTTGGCGAATTTTAATTGCTGACTCTGCCCGAGCAGCTCTTCCTAATTCAACTAGTCTTCGCGAAAGTGCAACAGAAGTTGATAATTTTTCATCAATCATCACTTTATCAAATTGTGGAAAGTCTGCTAGGTGAACTGATTCAACTTGATCTGCTTCAGATGATTTAACAAGTTTTTGCCAAACATGTTCAGAGATAAATGGCACCATAGGAGCTAGCAGAAGGGTTAAGTTCTTAAGGCAGAAGTAAAGAGTATTAAGTGCTACTGGGTCACCATCCCAGAAGCGACGACGAGATCTGCGCACATACCAATTTGAGAGATCATCAATAAATGCAGCAAGTAAAGCTCCGGCACCTTGCGAATCAAAACTTTCAAGGGCATCATCTACACCTTTAATTAGTTTATTAAGTTCAGAGAGAATCCAGTGATCCATAAGTGTTAAATCTTTAGGTAGGGATGAAACTTTAAAATCTGCTGCATTTGCATAGAGGGTAAAGAAAGAAATGGTATTCCAGTAGGTAAGCAGAGTTTTTCTAACCACATCTGATATCGCATCATGTCCAACTCTGCGAGCACTCCACGGTGAGCCAGCTGCGAGCATGTACCAGCGCACGGCATCTGCGCCATGTTGGTTCATCAACGGTATTGGCTCTAATACATTTCCTAAATGCTTGCTCATTTTCCTGCCATCTTTATCTAAAATATGGCCAAGGCAAAGCACAGTTTTATATGATGATTTATCAAATACTAAAGTTCCAATTGTCATTAAGGTGTAGAACCAACCACGAGTTTGATCAATTGCTTCACAAATAAAATCTGCAGGATATGCAGCTTTAAATTCCTTTTCAGATTCCGCCTGATGTGGGTAACCCCACTGCGCAAATGGCATTGCCCCTGAGTCATACCAACAATCAATTACCTCAGGCGTACGCTCCATAATCGATGAGCAATCTTTACATTTAAACTTAATATCATCGACAAATGGACGGTGTGGATCTAATTTACTTAACTCTTTACCAGCTAGTTCTCCTAATTCAGATAGTGAACTTACGCAGATTTCATGCTTATTCTCACATCGCCATATTGGAAGTGGCGTTCCCCAATAGCGATTACGAGAAACGGCCCAGTCAATATTATTATTTAACCAATCACCAAAGCGACCAGTTTTAATTGTCTCTGGGTGCCAATCAGTTTTCGAATTCTCACGCAGCAGATCTTTCTTAATTGAGGTTGTCTTGATATACCAGGATGGTTGTGCGTAATACATTAAAGCTGTGTGACATCGCCAGCAATGTGGATAGGAATGCTCAAATTGAGAGCTCTTAAACATTAAATTGCGAGATTTTAAATCCTTAATTAATGCCTTATCTGCTTCTTTAAAAAATACACCACCAACTAATGCGACCTCTTTTTTAAAGTGACCATCGGGTTCAATTGGATTGACTACCGGCAGGTTATATTTTCGACAAACCTCTAAGTCATCAGCACCAAAGGCAGGGGACTGGTGAACTAATCCAGTTCCATCTTCAACTGTTACATAATCAGCTAAAACTACATAGTGAGCATTTTCAATCTCAATGAAATCAAATGGCCTAGTGTATTTAGTGTGCTCTAGTTCGCTGCCTTTAAATGTAGCTAATACCTTTCGGTCCTCTCCTAGAACTGATGCTAGATCTGCAGCAACTACCAACCGTTCAGTTAAATCCTCATTTGTTATTTCAATTACCTGGTACTCCACCTTAGGATTTACTGCAACAGCAGTATTTGCAATTAATGTCCATGGGGTAGTAGTCCAAACCAGCAGGCTTGCTTCTAGTTCTGCTAACTTTCCAGAGGTTGCTTTAAATCTAACAAAAACAGATGGATCCTTAATAGTTTCATAACCTTGTGCTAATTCATGATCGGATAAGCCTGTTCCACATCTTGGGCAATATGGCGCAACCCTATGGTCTTGAACTAGTAATCCTTTTTTCCAAATTTGCGCTAGTGACCACCAAACACTTTCAATATATGCAGGTGACATAGTCCAATAGGCTTCATCAAAATCCACCCAAAAACCCATGCGCTTTGTCATATTAGTGAACTCACCAACATGCCGTTGCACCGATTCACGACACTTTTCATTAAATTCTGCTACACCAAATTTTTCGATGTCTGCTTTTCCAGTAAAACCCAATTCTTTTTCAACTGCAATTTCAACTGGTAATCCATGACAATCCCAACCCGCTTTACGAATTACTTGCTTGCCTTTCATTGTTTGAAAGCGTGGAAATAAATCCTTAAAAACTCTAGCTTCAATATGGTGGGTGCCAGGCATTCCATTTGCAGTAGGAGGGCCTTCATAAAAACTCCAACGCGGTGCACCGTTTCGATTTGCAACTGACTTTTCAAAAATTTGATTTTGTGACCAAAAATCCAAAATACTAGCTTCCATTGATGGAAGATCAATTTGCGCAGGTAAGGCGTTAATTGTGCGCTTCGAGTTCGTATCCACCCTACATTCTAACGCGGGATTGATACCTTTTTCTGAACTCTCATTACGCGCAGGGGTGGCGGTTGGTAATTAGTTGCGACAAGCCATAACCTTTGCCCCTCCAGGAGGTATCGTGGCTATTCGCAAGTTATTTAAGAAATCAGCAAAAAAAAGTAAGAAGCCTTCCATAAAAAAGCCGGCTAAGTCAGCCGTTAAAAAGTCAACGAAAAAAGCACCTGCTAAGAAGGTGGCAAAGCGATCACCAAATATCGTTAAGCCTAAACTTGCTAAGAAAGCAGCATTTAAAAAAGCACCTGGTAAGCCATTTCCAGCTAAGTTACAAACTTCAACTTCAGGTTCCTCAACAACTATTTCTGTAACATCAACAATTCCAAATGCAAATGCAACTCCAATTGTGGAAGAGCGCAGATTAGTTATGTTGCCACCACCAAAGCCAGTGTTAAAGTCAAAGAAAGCAGCAGCACTAAAACCAATTAAAAGTGCGCCAGCTCCACTTGTGGCGACAGCGAGTGAGATGGCATGGAACGCCACTGAGTTAAAAAGCATCAAGGCTGAACTTTCAAAGGATTTAATTAGGTTGCGGAAAGAGTTGGAAACAGCAGAGGCTGAGATGGAAGATTTAGTTGAGGCAGCAGGAGTTGGCGCGGGAGATGACCAAGCAGATGCTGGTGCAAAAACTTTTGAGCGTGAGCATGAAATGTCATTGGTATATAACGCTCGAGACATGGTGCAGCAAACTGAGCGAGCCCTTGAGCGAATTAATAATAAAACTTACGGCAAGTGCGAAGAGTGTGGAAATTTTGTAGGCAAAGCAAGGCTACAAGTTTTTCCAAGAGCAACACTTTGTATGGTTTGTAAACAAAAAGAGGAACGACGCTGAACTATCTTCAGCGCAAATGGTTAGCGGCTACCGCTTTAATAGTTTTTGCCATAGATTATTTAACAAAAGTAGCAGCTCTTAACTATTTATCAGATGAGCCAAAACAAATAATTGGTTCACTGCTGCAATTTCGACTCGTATTTAACTCAGGGGCGGCATTTAATCTTGCTTCAAGTGGCACAATATTCCTATCAAGTTTTGCAATTATTATAGCGGGTGTGATCTTTTATTATGGGAGAAGCGTTAGGTCTAATCCCTGGGCGATCGCCCTTGGCTTAGCGTTGGGCGGAATATTTGGTAATTTATCTGATCGAATTTTTCGCACACCAGGTGCCTTACAGGGTGAGGTTATCGATTGGATTCAAATACCTAACTGGCCAGTCTTTAATATTGCAGATATGTCAGTGGTTAGTGCTGCAATACTGATTACATTTCTAAGTTGGAAAAATGTGCCATTTACTAAAGGTAAGGGGGATCTATGAGTTCACGCGAGGTTAGAAACTTATCAATCCCAGAGGGATTAAATCAGGAACGAGTAGATGCGGCGTTATCTAGATTACTCGGACTATCTCGTAATGTAATTGTTGGATTAATCGAATCAGGTGAAATATCTAAACTTGGTAAACCAATTGGTAAATCTGATCGAGTGATTACTGGAGATCAAATTGAAGTTTTAATGCCAGCTGCTAAAGGTGAAGCAAAGCTAGTTGCAACTCCGATTGATGGTTTAAAAGTTGTCTATGATGATGAGTATTTAATTGTGATTGATAAGCCAGTTGGGATAGCGGCTCATCCAAGTCCTGGTTGGCAGGGCGCGACAGTTGTTGGGGCAATATTTGCTGCCGGTTATCAACTTGCTACATCGGGTGCAGCAGAGCGCCAAGGAGTTGTTCACAGGTTAGATGTTGGAACATCTGGATTAATGGTGGTTGCAAAAAATGAGATTGCATACTCTCATTTAAAAGATCAGTTTCGTGAGCGCACCGTTTCTAAGGTTTACCACGCTTTAGTACAAGGCCATATGGATCCAACCGTTGGCACAATTGATGCGCCAATTGATCGACATCCAAAAGAGGATTATCGATTTGCAGTTGTTGCAAATGGAAAACCAAGTATTACTCACTATAAAACGTTGGAAGCATTCCCAGCTGTTACGTTGCTTGAAATTGAACTAGAGACTGGTAGAACTCATCAGATTAGAGTCCATTTTGCTGCGCTGCACCATCCCTTAGTTGGTGATCTAACCTATGGATCAGATCCAGTACTTGCGCAAAAACTTACAATCACTCGGCCTTGGCTACATGCCAAGCAACTTGCCTTTACCCATCCAGGCAGTGGTGAGCGCCTATCCTTTAACGCTGAGTATCCAGAGGATCTGACACGCTCACTAGCGCTTCTTTCAGATTTAGCCCGCTAGAAATTAAAGTCAGTAGTAATCTCACCATTCATGTCTGATTTAACTGGAAACCCGAAAAATTCGGAGAATTTTGTGCACCTACATGTGCACACCGAATACTCCATGTTAGATGGTGCTGCAAAAATTTCTGAGTTAGTTGCTGAAGTAGCACGCCAAGAAATGCCAGCAATTGCGATGACAGATCATGGAAATGTCTTTGGTGCATTTGAGTTTCATAAGAGCGCTAAATCTGCCGGAGTTAAACCAATAATTGGTATTGAAGCTTATGTAGCCCCAGAATCAAGATTTGATAAGCGAAGAGTTAAGTGGGCTGAAGGCGGACAAGATGATGTTTCTGGTGGTGGGGCATATACCCATATGACTTTGCTTGCTGAAAATAATCAGGGACTTTCTAATTTATTTAAGCTCTCATCATTAGCTTCTTTAGAGGGTTTTTATTACAAACCAAGAGTTGACCGAGAGTTACTCTCAAAGTATTCAAAGGGAATAATTGCTACAACAGGTTGCGCAGGAGGAGAAATTCAGACCCGATTACGTATGGGCGCCTATAAAGAAGCGATCAAAGCTGCAAGTGAGTACAGAGATATTTTTGGTCCAGAAAATTTCTATCTAGAGATAATGGATCACTCAATTGAGATTGAGCAAAGAGCGTTTGCTGATTTAATTAAATTAGGTAAAGAGTTAAACCTTCCGCAATTAGCAACTAATGATCTTCACTATACACACCATGATGATGCAGCAGCACATGAGGTATTACTTTGTATTCAGTCTGGTTCGACAATGGCTGATCCAAAGAGATTTAAGTTTGAGAACTCGGAGTTTTACCTAAAGAGCCCAGCGCAAATGCGAGAAATATTCAAAGATTTTAAGCAAGCCTGTGATAACACATTACTAGTAGCCGAGCGTTGTGAAACTACTATGCGTGAAGGTGAGAATTTACTGCCGCAATTTCCAGTGCCTGCTGGACAAAGTGAAGATAGTTGGTTGATTAAATTAGCTAATGACGGTTTAGCCATAAAGATGGGCAACAGCATTCCAACTGAATACCAGGATCGTCTTAACTTTGAATTAGAAGTAATGATTAAGATGGGATTTCCAGGTTACTTTTTAGTTGTGGCAGATCTTTGTGATCATGCACGTAAGGTGGGGATTAGAGTTGGTCCAGGTCGTGGATCAGCTGCTGGATCTTTAGTTTCTTATTCTCTAGGAATTACTGGACTTGATCCGATTAAGTTTGGATTGTTATTTGAGCGATTTTTAAATCCAGAGCGTATCTCCATGCCTGATATTGACCTGGACTTTGATGAGCGCAGACGTTCTGAAATGATTCAATACGCAACTACTAAATACGGTGATGACCGAGTTGCTCAGATAATTACCTACGGCACAATTAAATCAAAGCAAGCAATTAAAGATTCCACCAGAGTGCTCGGATATCCATATGCACTAGGTGAGCGCTTAACTAAATCACTACCACCTTCAGTTATGGGTAAAGATATTTCACTTTCTGGCATATTTAATATGGATAATGAGCGCTATGGCGAGGCATCTGAATTTAGAAATTTATATGAAAGTGATCCTGATTCAAAAAAGATTGTTGATACCGCCCTTGGAATTGAAGGATTAAAACGGCAGTGGGGAGTGCACGCAGCTGGAGTGATATTAAGTAAGGAGCCATTACTTGATGTAATTCCGATTCATCGCCGCGATGCAGATGGCGCCATTATTACCCAGTTTGATATGGGAGCATGTGAAGCTACTGGTTTACTAAAGATGGACTTTTTAGGACTTAGGAATCTATCTGTCTTAGATGATTGCTTAATAAATATTGAAAAAAATCTTGGTAAAAAAGTGGTATTAGAAAGCTTGCCGCTATCTGATAAAAAGACTTTCGAATTACTTTCTCGTGGTGACACTCTCGGAGTATTTCAATTAGATAGTGCTCCAATTAGATCTTTGTTGCGCTCAATGGCACCTGATAGTTTTGAAGATATTGCTGCTGTAATTGCTCTTTATCGTCCAGGCCCTATGGGTGAAGATTCACATAATAAATACGCGGATTATAAAAATGGTCGCAAAGCCCCAATTGGTATTCACCCTGAATTAGATATGCCTTTAAATGAAATATTAAAAGACACCTATGGGCTAATTGTTTATCAGGAGCAGGTGTTAGCAATTGCACGAAAAGTTGCTGGTTTCACCCTGGGCCGCGCTGATCTACTACGTAAGGCAATGGGAAAGAAAGATAAAAAGATATTGGACAAAGAGAAAGTGCACTTTGAAGATGGTATGAAAGCAAACGGCTTTTCTGAAGATGCAGTTGAGAAGCTATGGCAAACATTGATCCCATTCTCTGATTATGCTTTCAATAGATCACATAGCGCAGGGTATGGACTACTTTCATTTTGGACTGCTTATTTAAAAGCTAACTATCCATCAGAGTATATGGCTGCGTTACTCACCAGCGTTCGAGATGATAAAGATAAAAGTGCACTTTATCTAAATGAGTGCAGGCGTATGGGTATAAAAGTATTGCCACCGGATGTTAATGAGTCAGATTCGGAATACACCCCTATTGGATCTGATATTAGATTTGGATTAACTGCTATTCGAAATATTGGTGAAAATGTAGTTGCCTCAATAATTAATAATCGAAAGGCCAAGAGTCGGTATGACAGTTTTGGCGATTTCTTAACAAAAGTTGATGCAATTGTGTGTAATAAAAAAAGTATCGAATCACTTATTAAAGCTGGAGCATTTGACTCGCTAAATCATTCACGGCGAGGTTTAATGATGGTTTTTCTAGAAGCACTAGATGCAGTCTCTGAAACTAAACGGGCAGAATCCATTGGACAGTTTGATTTATTTGGTGCTGCAAATTCAACAAGTGTTAGTGGAGTTGTATTAGATATTCCAAGCCCTGAATGGGAAAAAATGATGTTACTTGGTTATGAGCGAGAGATGCTTGGGCTTTATGTTTCTGATCATCCACTACTTGGCGTTGAACATATTTTACGTTCAGTAGCTGATTTTTCAATTAGCCAAATTTCTGAGGTTAGCCATGATCAAATAATTACAATTGGTGGATTAATTACACAAATTCAACGTAAAGTCTCAAAACAAGGCACACCATGGGCGATTGTGACTGTTGAAGATTTAGATGGCGCAGTCGATGTTTTGTTTTTCTCTAATGCTTATGCAAATCATGGTGTTAATTTAGTTGAAGATCGAATTGTGGCAATTAGAGGCAGAGTTGATAAGCGTGAGGAACAACCTAGAATTTCAGCATTAGATTTAACTCTGCCGGATTTAAAACAGATACCAACAGGCCCACTTGTTATTTCAATGGAAATGTCGCGTTGCACACCTCCAGTAATTGATCGTATGAATGAAATTTTGCGATCACATCCAGGGGGGCGAGAAGTTCATCTCAGACTTGTAGATGGGGAGAAGAAGACCGTGCTTAAGTTAGATGAGGGTTTAAAAGTTACATCATCACCAAGTTTAAGTGCTGATCTTAAAACTGTATTAGGTCCTGATTGCTTAGTTCTCTAGTTGTAATAACCTGAATTTTACTTCGCATTAATAGAAGTCACCCTTAGATATTGGGGTAATTGATGTTGCGTAGGCCATGGGCCTAGCAAATATCTGGCACACCGCAATAGATACTTACGGCAGAATAGGTGAGTGGAAAAGGCACTGCTCTTACTTGAATCGTTTCGAGAATACGCACGTGATTTTAATGTCATTCCAGTAGCTCGAAAAATATCATTAGCTGGCCAATCTCCACTTTCTATTTATAATAAATTAGCTTCAAATAGAAGTGGAACATTTTTACTTGAATCAGCAGAGGCTGGAGTTTGGGCACGTTACTCATTTATTGGAATAAATAGCGAGGCTACCCTTACTGAATCAAACGGGTTAGCAATTTGGGAAGGAGTAATGCCATCTGGAGCGCCAACTGGAATTGATCCATTATCAGCGCTGCGAATTTCAACGGCTCATCTGCGCTCACCAAAACTTCCTGACTTACCACCACTTACTGGTGGACTTGTTGGCTATCTTGGTTATGAAATTGTTAGAAGATTAGAAAAAATACCAAATCTTGCAAGCACAGATGTTGATATTCCAGAGATTGCCATGATGCTCACGTCAGATTTAGCAGTCTATGATCATAAAGAAGGGGATATAACATTAATTGCCAATGTAATAAATTGGGACGGCAGTACAGAGCGCGTTGATGAGGTTTATGGCTTAGCTATTAAGAGGCTAGATAAAATGGAGTCCGATTTATTAAAAAATACTGATAATCTATTTAAAGAAATTCCGGATAGGGTATCGCCACAATTTAAGCGCAATACAACTGATGAGGGATATGTAAATAAAGTTGAACTAATAAAGGAAGAAATTAAATCTGGTGAAGCATTCCAGGTTGTTCTATCACAGAGATTTACTATGTCATCTGATTCAGATCCCTTTGATTTATACCGAGTATTGCGAGAACAAAATCCAAGTCCTTATATGTATTTGTTTCGATTTGCTAATGGCCTATCAGTTGTTGGTTCAAGCCCTGAAGCATTAGTTAAAGTTATCGGTAATGAAGTAATGATTCATCCAATTGCCGGAACTAGAGCTAGAGATAAAGACCCAAAAATCGATGATGCCTTGGCAAAGGAATTGCTGGAAGATCCGAAAGAGCGCGCAGAGCATTTAATGTTGGTTGATTTAGGACGTAATGATTTAGGACGAGTATGTAGTCCAGGATCTGTGGAAGTTACAGAGTTTATGCAGATTGAAAAGTATTCACATGTTATGCATATTGTTTCAACAGTTGTTGGCAAATTAGCAAAACAGTTTGCACCGATTGAGGCACTCTTCGCAGTATTTCCAGCCGGAACTTTATCGGGGGCGCCAAAGCCTAGGGCTATGGAGATTATTGAAGAGAATGAACCAACAAGAAGAGGTATATACGGTGGAACGATTGGTTATTTAGATTTCACAGGCAATATCGATACTTGTATTGCGATTCGAACTGCAGTAATTAAGGATGGTGTTGCCTATGTTCAAGCTGGTGCTGGAATTGTTGCCGACTCAGATCCGATTTCTGAAAATCAAGAGTGCATTAATAAGGCTGCAGCAGTGTTAGGTGCTATTGCCACAGCAAATGCGATGGCTGGTTAATGTGAAGTCCTCAATTATTACCAGCCTGCTTTTAGTTGCGATCTCAACCTATCTAATTACTAGACTAAGCAAACGCGCAAACTCTAATAAGTATGAACGTAAAGAAAAAAATACTTGGAATTCTCTTTCAGAAGGGATCGATCCAACTGATGAGTGATTCAAATATTCTTACCTCCATTATTGAAGGTGTTATTGAAGATGTTGAAAAGCGAAAAGTTCCAATTTCACAACTTAATGAGCAGCTTGAAAATGCTCCAAAACTTAGAAATGCTTATGAAGCCTTAAACAAAGATGGGATGCGCTTAATCGCTGAGATTAAGAGATCATCTCCAAGTAAAGGTGATTTATCTGCCATAGAGAATCCTGTTTCATTAGCTAGTGATTATCAAAGTGGCGGAGCTGATCTAATAAGTGTTTTAACTGAGAGCCGAAGGTTTAAAGGAAATATTTCTGATCTAATTGCAGTTAGATCTGCGGTTGATCTACCAGTGCTTCGTAAAGATTTTATTGTTACTGAGTTTCAAGTGTATGAGTCTAGGCTTTTAGGCGCTGACTTAATGCTGTTAATTGTCGCAGGACTTTCAAACTCACAATTAGTTGACTTTTATCAATTAGCCACAGAATTAGAGATGGATGTTTTAGTTGAAGTTCATGATTTAGCGGAGGCAGAAATAGCCGTAGATATCGGATCAAAAATTATTGGCGTAAATTGTAGAAACCTAAAAACTCTTGAAGTAAATGATAAGAATTTTGAGTTAATCCTGCCCCAGCTCCCAGCATCTGTTCTTAAGGTGGCAGAGTCTGGAATTAGTACCAGGGGCCAAGTCTTATCTGTACAAGAGTTAGGCGCAAAGGCGGTTCTCATCGGTGAGACTCTAGTGAGAACAGGTAATCCAGTTCATACTATAAAAGAACTTCTTAACCGGTAAAGATCTTATAAACTCCTACTATGGCTAATGACAAGGTATTGCAAAGTATGGATTCAAACATACTTGGGCATTTTGGTACTTACGGTGGAAGATTTGTGCCTGAGGCATTAATTGCCGCATTAGATGAGTTATCAGCTGCACATATTTCTGCTCAGTCAGATCCAAGTTTTCAAGCAGAGTTGCTAGAACTACATAAAACGTATTCTGGGCGTCCAAGTATTTTAACTGATGCTAAAAGATTTTCTGAATACGCAGGTGGTGCTCAAATACTTTTAAAGCGAGAAGATTTAAACCATACCGGTAGTCATAAAATAAATAATGTGCTTGGTCAGGCATTACTAACAAAGCGTATGGGCAAGAAAAGAATTATTGCTGAAACTGGAGCGGGTCAACATGGCGTGGCATCTGCAACCGCCGCTGCATTATTTGGCCTGGAATGTGTTGTTTATATGGGTGAGGCTGATATTAAAAGACAATCGTTAAACGTTGCTCGAATGAAGTTACTTGGCGCAACAGTTGTACCAGTAACACAGGGCTCTAAGACTTTAAAAGATGCAATTAATGAGGCAATGCGAGATTGGGTTACAAATGTTGAAACAACACATTACCTGTTAGGCACCGTTGCTGGACCACATCCATTTCCAACTATGGTCAGAGATTTTCAGAGAATAATTGGTATTGAAGCTAGGCAACAGGTGTTAGATCTAACCGGTAGATTGCCAGATGCAGTTTTAGCATGTGTCGGTGGTGGTTCAAATGCAATTGGTATTTTCCACCCATTTATAGATGATAAATCAGTTCGCTTAATTGGACTTGAAGCCGGTGGTAGTGGGATTGAAACTGGATTACATGCTGCCACTATTTCAGGTGGTACTCCTGGTGTCTTACATGGCACCCGTTCTTATGTATTACAAGATAAAGATGGTCAAACTATTGAGTCACATTCGATTTCTGCGGGTCTTGATTACCCTGGCGTTGGACCAGAGCATGCATATTTAAATGACATTGGTCGCGCCGAGTACAGACCAGTTACTGATGATCAGGCAATGTATGCATTTTCATTACTCTGTAAGTCTGAAGGAATTATTCCAGCAATTGAAACAGCCCACGCTTTAGCAGGTGCACTAGAGATCGGAAATGAATTAGGCAAAGAGGCGGTACTGCTTATTAATCTTTCAGGTCGAGGCGATAAAGATGTGCAGACTGCTGCTGAATACTTTGGAATGCCGCTTTAATGCCAACTGCTCTTGAACAGCTATTTATTAAAACAAAATCAGAGAATAGAGCAGCGCTAATTGGATATTTACCTGCTGGATTTCCAACTCAAAAGGAATCAAAATTAATTATTAAAGCAATGATTGACGGTGGGGTAGATGCGATTGAAATTGGTTATCCATACTCTGATCCAATTATGGATGGGCCGGTAATTCAGGCGGCTTCTGAACAAGCGATTTCTAATGGTGCCGGCGTTGAAGAGGTTTTTGATCTACTTAAAATAAGTGTTGGCTATGGAGTTCCATCTGTCGTAATGAGTTACTGGAGTCCAATTGAAAAGTATGGTTCAGCAAAATTTGCTTCTGCTGTATCTGCTGCTGGGGGTTCTGGTGTGATTACTCCAGATTTAACAATAGAGGAGTCAGAACTTTGGAAGAGTCAAGCAAAGAATGAATCGATAAACCGAATATATGTAGTAGCACCAAGCACTTCTGATGAACGCTTAGCAAAAGTTACTTCAGAGTGTTCTGGATTTATTTATGCCGCAAGTTTAATGGGAGTAACAGGGGCTCGAACAACTGTTTCTGTTAATGCAAGTGCCTTAGTTGATCGAATTCGAATTTCAAGTGATACTTCAGTAGCAGTTGGCTTAGGAGTTTCAAATAAAGAACAGGCTAGTGAGGTTGCCTCTTACGCTGATGGTGTAATTGTTGGCTCTGCTTTTATTAAAGTAATCCAAGAGCATGGAGCCGGTAGGTCAGGACTTAAGAAGATTAAGCAACTTGCTGAATCACTTTCGAAAGGAGTAAGAAGTGGCAGATAAATTTAAAGTAGCCCAACCATGGCTGACTCTTTTGGCTAGATTAATATTGGGAGCTGTTTTACTTGTAGCAGGTGCTCTTAAAGTACCTAACTTGCCAAAATCTGCGATGGCAGTCAGGGCGTATGAAATGTTGCCAATTCCTATAGCTAATTTTTTAGGATATACCCTGCCATGGATTGAAATTGGGCTAGGACTTCTTTTATTTGTTGGAGTTACAGTAAAGATTTCAGGTGCATTAGGCGCCTTAACTATGTTGGCATTTATTGTTGCGATTGCACAAGCATGGGCAAGAGGCCTGAGCATTGACTGTGGATGTTTTGGTGGCGGGGGCACAATTGACCCTGAAGATACGAAATATCTCTCAGAAATCATTAGAGACATAGGCCTAATGGGGCTGGGAATTTTCTTATATTTATACCCAAAGGGTAGATTTGCCATAGAGAAATAAATAACGAGATAAATAAAGGAGAGCGAAATGGCTGCGAATAGTGGATCTGATAAGGGAACTCGTAACTTAGTTATTGGAATGGTTTTATTTATAGTGGCTGTTGGAATTATTTTTTCCTTTATTAGTAATCGTGCTAGTTCAAATTTTGCAATTCCTGCAGCTGTATCTGAGGCTGATGGTTATGGAATTGTTTTAAACCCGACTGCAACTCCAACAATTGATATCTGGGTCGATTACCAATGCCCGGCATGTCGCTCATTTGAGGTCTTAAATGGTGGTTATATAAATGAAATAATTGCTCAGAAGAAAGCAAAAGTAGTTTTTCATCCATTAACTTTTATTGGCGCTGAATCTATAATTGCAGCGAATGCTGCTGCATGTGCTGCTGATGAGAATAAATTTGTTGATATGAACCTTGCGCTTTTCCAAAATCAAGCCAGTAGTGAAAACTCTGGCAAGTGGCAAGGGGATGCGATGCTCGCACTTGGCGATTCTATTGGAATTAAATCAGATAGTTTTAAGGAGTGTGTAAGGGAAGGTAATTACGTAAAGTGGACACGCAATGTAACTGATGCATCCGCTAGTAAAAACGTGAATAGCACACCAACTATTCGAATTAACGGTAAGGATTTAGATCGAAATACAGAGTATGGAGATCCAGTTAAGTTTAAGGCAGCACTTGCTGCAGGTGGTGTTAAGTAGTCTTTCTACTTAATTTCCATGTATGCCTTAATACCAAGTCCTAGTTCATCGCAAATTTCAATTGGGCCTGCAACACTTCATTACTATGCACTATGCATAATTGCAGGAATATCTGTAGCAATTTGGCTTGGTAGAAAACGCTATGCGGCAAATGGTGGATCAGCTGATGATGTCTCAGAAGCTGCAATTTGGGCAGTGCCATTTGGAATTATTGGCGGACGTATTTATCACGTAATTACATCACCTCAACAGTATTTTGGCTCAGGTGGAAATCCAGTTGATGCACTTCGGATTTGGCAAGGGGGACTTGGTATCTGGGGTGCTATTTCTTTGGGTGCATTTGGTGCATACATATATTTTCGCACTCACGAAACTACTTTAAATTTCCCCCATTTTTTAGATGCGTTAGCTCCTGGCGTAGTAATTGCGCAAGCAATTGGCAGAGTTGGGAACTGGTTTAATCAAGAAGTTTTTGGTAAACCAACATCACTTCCGTGGGGCTTAGAGATTGATCTTGCTAATCGCCCAGATGGATATGAGAAGTTTTTAACCTTTCATCCTACTTTTCTGTATGAGGCAATCTGGTGCTTGCTAGTTGCTTACCTTTTAATTAAGTTACCTATCTTTTTTAGGAAAATTGTTAAGAATCAGGGAGATGTATTTGCTCTCTATGTATGTGGCTACACACTCGGCCGGGTGTGGATAGAGGCAATTCGAATAGATGATGCAAATTATATATTGGGACTAAGGCTTAACATTTGGGTCAGCTTTATCGTGATCGCTTCATCCGTAATTTATTTAATTCGTAGTAATCGTCGTGGCTATTTATCTAATACCCAACCTGCAAGTTAGGATTAGGCCATGGGCTTAGAAGAGGTTCAAATACGAAATATGGAGCACCGCTCAAACCGCTCAAATTGGCTCCGAGCAGCCGTGCTTGGTTCAAATGATGGTTTAGTTTCAACTGCAAGTTTAATGATAGGTATAGCAGCTGCAAGTAAAAGTGAATTTATAATAACTGCAGGTCTTGCTGGAATTGTTGCTGGTGCTATGTCAATGGCAGTTGGCGAATACGTTTCAGTTAAATCCCAGACTGATATCGAAAATACTGACCGTGAACTAGAAATAAAACATTTAGAAGCAGATCCTGACGGTGAATTCGCTGAGTTAGTTAACATCTATATGAAGCGCGGTTTATCAAAACCACTAGCTACTGAGGTAGTAGCAGCATTTTATAAACAAAATCCGCTGGATGCTCATTTACGAGATGAACTCGGATATTTTGAACATTCTAAAGCCCGGCCAGTACAGGCGGCTGTTGCATCCGCTATTGCTTTTACATTCGGTGGCGTAATTCCCCTAGCCGGAGCACTGATTTCCAAATCAAATCAGGTAGTTTTTATTCTTATTTTTACAGCAGTTGGTTTAACTACTGCAGGCTTTATTAGCGCCAAGATTGCTGCCTCACCAATGTTTAAAACTATAGCTCGGATATTCCTTGGTGGAGCGTTAGGTGTGATCATTACCGCAGGAATTGGTTACTTATTGGGGCTGACTGGAATTTAAGTATCCTGCTATTATTTGCCTATCAAGTTGTAAAAGTTGGGCCATAGTCGTCCCGACCCTTTAACGGGAGCGACCATTTAATTGGAAATGAATAGGCTTTTTTCTACCACCCCAAATGCAGTTGGGTTATATGACCCTGCTAATGAGCATGATGCATGTGGTGTTGCTATGGTCGCAACTTTAAATAAGTTACCAACACATGAGATTGTTTCGAAAGCGCTTACTGCGCTAAGAAATCTTGAACATCGTGGTGCTTCTGGAGCTGAAGTAGATAGTGGTGATGGTGCAGGAATACTTATTCAAATACCAGATAAATTTTATAGATCAGTAGTTAACTTTGATCTCCCTAAAGTTAGCGAATATGCGACAGGTATATTCTTTGTTAAGCCAGGAGAGACCGGCTATCAAGAGAGTATTGAAAAAATTGCTAAAGAAGAGGGATTAAAAGTCTTAGGTTGGCGTGATGTTCCAATAAATTCAAAATCTCTTGGTAAAACTGCGATTTCAGTTATGCCAGAGTTTAAACAAATATTTATCTCTGGTGGCAAAAATGAGGATGATCTAGTCCTTGAGAGAATGGCATTTTGTCTACGCAAGCGAGTTGAGCACACACTTCCGATATATATCCCATCACTTTCCTCAAGGACAATTGTTTATAAAGGAATGCTTACAACTGGTCAGCTCGAAGAATTTTTTCCGGATTTATCTAATTCATTAGTTGAGTCTCCAATGGCTCTTGTTCACTCAAGATTTTCAACAAACACATTTCCATCTTGGCCCCTCGCACATCCATATCGATTTATTGCACACAACGGTGAGATAAATACAGTTAAGGGAAACCGAAACTGGATGAGAGCTCGTGAGACATTACTTGAAAGTGAATTAATCCCAGGTGATCTAAAACGACTATTTCCAATTGTGAATGAATCTGGCAGTGACTCAGCTTCATTTGATGAAGTTTTAGAGCTGCTGTATTTAGGTGGTAGATCTCTACCTCACTCAATATTAATGATGATTCCTGAAGCTTGGGAAAATCACACAACCATGTCGCAAGAGCGTAAAGATTTTTATGCATTTCATTCTGCTCTAATGGAGCCATGGGATGGACCTGCCTGCGTTACTTTCACAGATGGTAAACAAGTAGGCGCTGTACTTGATAGAAATGGTTTACGACCATCAAGGTTTTGGGTAACAGATGATGGATTAGTAGTTCTTGCTAGTGAAGTCGGTGTGCTTGATTTTC
Source organism: Candidatus Nanopelagicus abundans (assembly GCF_002288305.1). GTDB lineage: Bacteria > Actinomycetota > Actinomycetes > Nanopelagicales > Nanopelagicaceae > Nanopelagicus > Nanopelagicus abundans. The sequence continues at coordinate 658,174 of NZ_CP016779.1, read as the reverse complement.
CACCTGAGAAAATTATTCGAAAAGGAAGACTTCAACCTGGAAAGATGTTTTTAGTTGATATTCAAGAGGGTCGGATTATTGAAGATGATGAAATTAAACAATCACTTGCAACTGCAGCTCCTTACTCTAAATGGCTAAGTGCTGGCTTAGTACGACTTAGTGATTTACCTGCCAGAGAACACATTGTTTACCCACACTCTTCAGTTGTTAGAAGGCAGCGAGCCTTTGGTTATACCGAAGAAGAAATTCGAATGATTATTACACCAATGGCAAAAAATGGTGCAGAACCACTTGGTTCAATGGGAACCGATACACCAATTGCAGCTCTCTCTACCAAACCTCGCCTGTTATTTGATTACTTTGCTCAACTATTTGCTCAAGTAACAAACCCACCTCTTGATGCAATTCGGGAAGAGCTTGTAACATCACTAGGAGCCTCAATTGGCCCAGAGCATAATTTATTAGATCCTGGTCCTGATTCTTGCAAGCAAATTTCCTTGCAATTTCCAGTAATTGATAATGATGAGCTAGCCAAAATAATTAATGTTAATGTTGACGGCGATCAACCTGGATTTGTATGTCATGTAGTTCGCGGTTTATTTAAAACTGCAGGCGGCGGCAAATCATTAGTAGCAAGAATTAATGAAATTAGAGCAGAGATATCAAAAGCTATTAGTGAAGGCGCCAGAATTATTGTTTTATCAGATAGAGATGGGGATGCTGAAAATGCGCCTATTCCATCCTTGTTATTAACTGCGGCTGTACATCACCACTTAATTCGCGAAAAGACTAGAACTCAGGTTGGCTTAGTTGTTGAAAGCGGTGAGGTACGAGAGGTTCACCATGTTGCATTACTAATTGGTTTTGGCGCAGCCGCAATTAATCCATATCTAGCGATGGAGAGTGCTGAAGATTTAGTTCGCCAAGGAGTTATCACCGGTATTACACCTGAAAAAGCAGTTAGAAATTTAATTAAATCACTTGGCAAGGGTGTGCTAAAAGTTATGTCAAAAATGGGAGTATCAACTATTGCTTCCTATACTGGCGCTCAAATATTTGAGGCAATTGGTTTATCCAAAGAGGTAGTTGATGAGTATTTTGTTGGTGTTATATCAAGATTAGGTGGAGTTGGTATTGATGTAATTGCCCAAGAAACAATTAAAAGACATCACATTGCTTATCCACCGGGTGGAGAAATACCAGGAGCTAAAAAACTACAAATTGGTGGCGAGTATCAATGGCGTCGGGAGGGTGAGCCACACTTATTTGATCCTGAAACAGTTTTTACTCTCCAGCATGCAACAAGGTCAAAAAGATTTGATGTGTTTAAGCGATATACCGAAAGAGTCGATAATCAATCTCGCAGATTAATGACATTACGTGGTCTATTTGATTTTAAAAAAGATGTGAGAAAGCCAATTCCAATTGAGGAAGTTGAGCCTATTTCAGAGATACTAAAAAGATTTGCCACAGGTGCGATGTCTCTTGGATCAATTTCTCAAGAAGCACATGAAACCTTAGCAATTGCAATGAATCGTATTGGCGGCAAATCAAATACTGGTGAGGGTGGTGAAGATCCAGCTCGTAATATTCCAGATTCAAATGGTGATTTACGCCGTTCTGCAATTAAGCAGGTAGCAAGTGGAAGATTTGGTGTAACAAGTGAGTACCTTGTTAATGCAGATGATATTCAAATAAAAATGGCACAAGGAGCAAAACCAGGTGAGGGTGGTCAATTACCTGGAAATAAGGTTTACCCATGGATAGCCAAGATTCGTTATTCAACTCCTGGAGTTGGTTTAATTTCACCACCACCACATCATGATATTTATTCAATCGAGGATCTTGCTCAACTAATTCATGATCTAAAAAATGCAAATAACAGCGCTAGAGTCCATGTTAAGTTAGTTGCAGAAGTTGGCGTTGGCACAGTAGCAGCCGGTGTTAGTAAAGCACATGCAGACGTAGTTTTAATTTCTGGCCATGATGGTGGTACCGGTGCATCTCCACTGACATCTTTAAAGCATGCGGGTGCTCCATGGGAGTTAGGTCTGGCTGAGACTCAACAAACATTAATGCTAAATGGTTTGCGCGATCGAATTGTTGTTCAAGTAGATGGGCAAATGAAGACTGGCCGAGATGTTTTAATTGCAGCGCTATTAGGTGCTGAAGAGTTCGGTTTCGCTACTGCTCCACTTGTTGTTTCTGGATGTGTGATGATGCGAGTTTGTCATTTAGATACCTGCCCAGTTGGTGTTGCTAGTCAAAACCCTGAACTACGAAAGAAATTTACTGGAAAGCCAGAATTTGTTGAAACATTTTTTGAATATATTGCTGAAGAGGTAAGGGAGTTATTAGCACAACTTGGCTTTAAGAAATTAGAGGATGCAATTGGCCAGGTTGAATTACTAGATACAAAATCAGCCATTGATCATTGGAAAGCAAATGGCTTAGATCTTTCGCCCCTACTTATCGCGCCAAAGGCTAATTCACCAAGGCGGAATCTGACTAAACAAGATCATGGTCTCGTAAATGCTCTTGATAATGAGTTAATTAAATTATCAGCTGAGGCATTAAATAAAGCAACTCCAGTTAGGTTAGAAATGCCAGTGCGAAATGTTAATCGAACTGTTGGAACTATGTTGGGTGCTGAGATAACCCGTAAATATGGTGGATCTGGTTTACCTGCAGACACAATTGATATTACTTTCCATGGTTCAGCCGGACAATCATTTGGCGCCTTTGTGCCATCTGGACTAACACTAAGACTTTATGGTGATAGTAATGATTATGTTGGTAAGGGTTTATCTGGTGGTCGCGTGATTATTAGACCGGATGAGAAGGCAAAATTTTCATCAAGTGCAAATGTGATTGCTGGCAATGTAATCGGCTATGGCGCAACATCTGGTGAAATAATGATTGCTGGCGTAGTTGGTGAGCGCTTTTGTGTTCGAAACTCTGGCGCAACTGCCATAGTTGAAGGTGTTGGCGATCATGGATGTGAATACATGACTGGTGGAACTGTGCTTGTTCTTGGAAATACTGGTAGAAACTTTGCAGCTGGTATGTCTGGTGGTCGAGCATTTGTATTAGATCTTGATGTGCGATTAGTAAATACTGAGATGGTAGATATATTAGCTCTATCAAGTGATCAAGAAGAGATTATTAAATCTCATATTTCAAAATTTTACGCAGAGACTGGATCAAAAATTGCTGGTGAGCTAATTAAGGATTGGCAAAGTGCTAAGAAACGCATTTCAATGGTGATGCCACGTGATTACGCTAGAGTTTTAGATGTGATGGCAAAAGCGCAGCGCGAAGGATTGCCGATCGAGAGCGCAGTTATGGCGGCGATCAATGGCTGATCCAAAAGGATTTTTAACAACTAATCGAGAGTTACCAAAGCGTCGACCAGTTGATGTGCGTATTAAAGATTGGAAAGAGGTTTACCAAGAGCAGGAGTTTTCCCATCTTCAAAAACAAGCTGGTCGTTGTATGGATTGTGGAATTCCTTTTTGCCACCAAGGGTGCCCACTTGGCAATTTAATACCTGAGTGGAATGAGTTAATTTGGCGAGGTGAAAAGGCAGAGGCGATTGATCGTCTACATGCAACTAATAATTTTCCAGAGTTTACTGGCAGATTATGTCCAGCTCCCTGTGAGACTGCTTGCGTAGTGGCAATTAATGCTGAAGCAGTGACTATTAAGCAGGTAGAACTAAGAACAATAGAGGAAGCATTTCTTGAAAAAAGAGTTGTGCCATTAATTCCAGACAGATTATCTGGTAAAACTGTTGCAGTAATTGGTTCTGGTCCGGCTGGACTTGCCGCAGCTCAGCAATTAACTAGAGCTGGACATACTGTTGCTGTCTATGAGCGAGCTGACAAAATTGGTGGGCTTCTGCGTTATGGAATTCCAGAATTTAAAATGGAGAAAGCAATAGTTGATCGAAGACTTTACCAAATGGAGCAAGAGGGTACAAGATTTAGAACTGGTGTTGAGGTTGGTAAAGATATTACTGGTAGTGCACTACGTAATAAGTATGACGCAGTTGTAATTGCTATTGGCGCAACTAACTGGCGCGATCTTCCTATTCCTGGCAGAGATGCTAAAGGTGTATATCAAGCTATGGAGTATTTACCTTGGGGAAATAAACAGGCATTAGATGAATTAGAAGGTGAGCCAACAATTAATGCAAAAGGTAAAGATGTTGTAATTCTTGGTGGTGGTGATACCGGGGCAGATTGTTTGGGAACTGCAATTAGGCAGGGGGCAAAATCTGTTACTCAGCTTGAAATCATGCCAAGGCCTAGTGATGAAAGACCAAGCACTCAACCATGGCCAACTTATCCAATGATTTACCGTGTAAGCAGCGCCCATGAAGAGGCTGGTGAGCGAATGTATGCGGTTTCAACTCAAGAGTTTGTTAAAGATAAGGATAGAAATCTTAAGGGGTTAGTGTTAGTTGAAACTGAATTCATAAATGGCAAGTTCCAACCAGTATCGGGCAGTGAGAAAGAGATACCAGCAGACTTAGTATTTCTAGCAATGGGATTTACTGGACCTGAAAAGAGTGATCTGCTTACCCAACTTGAGGTTGAATTAGATGAACGTGGAATCATAAAGCGTGATGGTGAGTATGCAACATCAGCTGAGGGTGTTTATGTTTGTGGAGACGCAGGCAGGGGACAATCCCTAATTGTGTGGGCAATTGCTGAAGGGCGAAGTGCTGCTGCAGCCGTTGATACATATCTTTCCGGACACACGCAGCTACCATTTCCAATAGAGCCAACGGCTCGCCCCTTGATGGTTTAAGGTCAATATATGCGCCGCGCGAAAATTGTATGCACATTGGGTCCTGCAGTTGAATCAATTGAAAAAATCACTGAGTTAATTGATGCTGGCATGAATATGGCCAGATTAAATCTTTCTCATGGTGGTCATGATGAACATCAAAAAAGACTTGATCTAGTTAGAGCAGCTGCAAAAAAGGCAAACAAAGAAGTTGCAATTTTGGTAGATCTGCAAGGACCAAAGATTCGATTAGGTAGATTTTCATCTGGACCGCATGAATTATTACGTGGAGATACTTTTACTATTACAACTGATGATGTTGCAGGTACAAAAGATAAGGTAAGTACAACTTACAAAGGTCTGCCAGGAGATTGCAAAGCTGGAGATGCAATCATGATTGATGATGGAAAAGTATCTGTTCAAGTGGTTCAGGTTAAGGGTAATGATGTAATTACCAAGGTAATTCAACCTGGAATGGTAAGTAATAACAAAGGTATCAATCTTCCAGGTGTTGCAGTTTCATTGCCGGCTTTATCGGAAAAAGATATTGCAGATTTACGCTGGGGACTAAAGGCTGGCGCAGACTTTATTGCGCTCTCATTTGTGAGAAACGCTGCAGACATTAAGGATATTCATAAGATTATGGATGAGGTTGGAGTTAAAGTTCCAGTTATCGCCAAGATTGAAAAACCTCAGGCCGTTGAAAATCTGCAGGAAATAGTTGATGCATTCGATGGGATTATGGTTGCCCGAGGAGATCTTGGAGTTGAATTACCAATTGAAGATGTGCCAATGGTCCAAAAAAGATGTATTACGATGGCAAGAGAGTCAGCAAAACCAGTAATTGTCGCAACACAGATGCTTGACTCAATGATTAGTAACTCTCAACCAACTAGGGCTGAGGCTACTGATTGCGCTAATGCAGTACTAGATGGAGCAGATGCTCTTATGTTATCTGGCGAAACAAGCGTTGGTGATTTTCCAATTGATTCAGTAAAAATTATGGCAAGAATTATTGAGCGAACTGAAGATGTGGCATTAGATCAAATTCCTCCCCTTAAACACTCACCAGCTACAAAAGCTGGCGCAATTACAAAAGCTGCAACTGAGGTTGGTTTAACAGTTGGTGCAAAGTATTTAGTTGCCTTTACGCAAAGTGGTGATTCAGCAAGGCGAATGTCGCGGCTTCGATCACCTATTCCAATGCTGGCACTTACTCCTGAAATTGGTACCTATAACAGATTAGCTCTTTCGTGGGGAGTTGAATCACTACTTACCGCAACAGTTAATCACACTGATGAAATGGTTATGCAGGTAGATACCATCTTGATTGAATCTAAACGAGTAAAAATTGGTGATTTAGTTTTAATCGTTGCAGGTTCACCTCCTGGAATCCCTGGTTCTATAAATGCGATGCGCGTTCATAAAATTGGTGATGCTGTAAGCGGAGTCGCTGCGGCTTACCGAAAGTAATTTCGCTAAAAAAAGTAAGACCGATAAACTAATTCTCTCTAACGCCTCGGTACTCCAACGGTAGAGAGGACGGTCTCAAAAACCGTATAGTGTCGGTTCGAATCCGACTCGAGGCACATGAATAATCAAAAAGTAAGAGTGCTTGTTGCCGAGGATGAAACTATCATTCGGTTAGATTTAGTTGAAATGTTAACTGAGGCTGGCTATGAGGTAGTGGCACAAGCAGAAAACGGCGCAATAGCAATTGAACTTGCAAAAGAGTTCAAACCTGATCTTGCAATATTAGATGTAAAGATGCCAGTAGTTGATGGAATAACAGCCGCGGAACAAATTATTCCAATCGCTCCAGTATTAATGTTGACTGCATTTAGTCAGCGTGAGTTAGTTGAACGAGCCAGGGATGCTGGCGTAATGGCTTACGTTGTTAAACCCTTCTCACTCGATGATCTAATTCCTGCCATTGAGATAGCAATAAGTAGGCATCGGCAAATGAAGCTGCTTGAAAATGAAGTAGCAGATGTTTATGAAAGGCTTGAAACTAGAAAGGTTATTGATCGAGCTAAGGGCATACTTATGAAGGCCATGAACTTATCTGAACCTGAGAGTTACTCGTGGATTCAGCGGACTGCAATGGACCGGCGAATCTCAATGAAGGCTGTGGCGGAGGCTGTCATCAACCCCGACGCAATGCCTAATAATTAGGTATTAAGCCTCATATACCTGCATTTATAACAAAATCGCTATGTAATATACGAAAGATTTCGGGTTGTCATTTCTAAGCCTTCTGCATTACCCTTCTCATCTCCCTTGCCAGGGAAAACATGAACAGGAAGGCATAAATGAACAAGAAGATTAAACAATCACTTGCGATTGTAACTTCTGCAGCCCTTGCATTAAGCGCTGTAGTAGCTTCATCTGCAAATGCTGCTGGAACTTATACGATCGCCTACCAAGGCCCACTTTCTGGTGGAGAAGCCTCAACAGGTACCGATGAGTTAAACGCAGTTAAGTATGCTGCAAAGGTATTTATGGCCAAGAACAAAGGCTTCAAAATTAATGTTGTAGCCGTTGATGATCAAGGAGATCCTGCTGTTGCAGGAACAGTTGCTCCAGGAGTTGGCTCTAACAAGAAGATCCTTGGTCTTGTTGGTCCTGCTTATTCAGGTGCAACTATCGCATCACTTCCTTATTACAAGGCTGGTGGATTAGTAATGGTTTCACCATCAGCAACTCGCGTTTCAATAACAGACCCAACATCACCTGATTTCGGCGGACCTGTGTTCCACCGTGTAGTAGGAAAAGATGATTTACAGGGCCCAGCTTTAGCTAAGTATGCAACTGCTGGAGTTTCAAACGCAAAGGTGTTTGTATTTGATGATCAGTCTTCATACGCAGTTCCACTTCGTGGCTACGTTGAAGCAGGATTGAAGAAAGTAGCTGGTGCAACACTTGTTGGTGGAGATTCAGTTCCTAATACAACAACTGATTTCAGCCCAACTATTGCAAAGATTAAGACCTCTGGTGCAACTGTAGTTATCTACACTGGCTACTACAGCCAAGGCGCAATCTTTATTAAGCAGCTACGTGACTCAGGTTCAACAGCGATATTCGCTGGTGGCGACGGAGTCTTCAACCAGGAGTACCCAAAGCTTGCAGGAGCTGCAGCTGAAGGTTCAAGAGTTACTGGTGTAGGTGGTCTTGCTGGTATTAGTGCGGCACTTGAGGCTGACTACAAGAAGAAAATGGGTGCTTCATCTGGCGTTTATTCAGTTGAATCCTTCGATGCAGCAAACCTTCTTCTTAACGGAATCAAAGCCGGAAAGACAACTCGAGCAGCAATGCTTAAGTATGTAAAGTCTTACAACGGTAAGAGCGTCACTGGAAACACAATTAAGTTCGATAAGAACGGTGATATTTCTTACGGACTATTTGCTGGATTTACCTCAAAGGGTGGAGTTCTAGTAAATACAGGTATTATTAAGTAACACTTAATACCTTTACAAGTTGGTGGGTGTTTTGGAAAACTCTTGAAAAAGAGGGCCAAAGCACCCACACTTGTATAAGCAGATGGTTAAATTAATTGCCTTTTATTTGCAAGGAGAAGAATGTTTGCAGTATTAATTGACCAGTTCTGGTCCTTAACGATAGCGGGCATTGCTCTTGGGTTTATCTATGTATTAGTTTCACTGGGCTACACGATGGTTTATGGCGTTCTTCGAATGATTAACTTTGCAAACTCTGAGATATTTATGTGGGGCACATTTGGAGCAATTGTCTCCAATCGGGATTTGTTTAAATACACGCAAACAAGTGAGCCAGCTACAGGTTTAAAATTACTAGTTGTCCTTCTTACCGGCCTGCTAGTTTCCATGTTTATCGCCGCCTTAACCGCAGTCTTTGTTGAATTTGTGGCTTACCGTCGACTGCGCATGCGAGGAACTAACCGGCTTGCTACATTAATTTCAGCTATTGGAGTATCTATTGCACTGGCTGAAGTTATGCGCTTACTTACCGATTCACGCCCAGTTGGTTCACCACGAGTGTTAGAAAAAATTATTTTAAGTGAAGTTTGGGGCGCTAATATTCGCTTAGATACTGTGATTACTATCATTGCAGCAGCGGTAATTTACTTTATATTAGAGCGCTTTATTAAATTATCTCGCATGGGTAAAGCAATACGTGCGGTATCTCAGAATGAAGATGCGGCAAAATTAATGGGCGTAAACTTAAACAGAGTTATCACAGTGACATTTTTGATCGGTGGCTTGGCTACCGGCGCAGCAGCATTCTTTTACGTTACAGTATTTGAATACACGAAATTTAACATTGGTTTTACTATGGGGTTGGCAGCATTTACTGCAGCAGTGCTTGGTGGAATAGGAAACATCCGTGGTGCATTCTGGGGCGGTTTAAGTCTTGGATTACTTGAAGTTTATGCTTCAGCAGTTCTTGGCACTCAGTGGAAAGCTGTTACTGTTTTTGTAGTTTTAGTTTTGGTACTTCTTTTCAAGCCAAACGGTTTGTTTGGCGAAGCAGTTCAGCAAACGAGGGCATAAGAGATGAAAATTCGTAACTACTGGAACTTGCGTGACTTTGGCGCAAATTTATGGGAGAAATCTAATCGCATTCAGCGGGTAGTAATTGCACTTATTGCAATTTTTCTAGTTGCTTTATTGCCATTTGCAGGAAATGGAATTTTAGCGACACCAATTTCTGCATATGATGCAGTTCTAGTTTATCCTGTCGCAATATTTATTCTTATGGCATTGGGCTTAAATATAGTCGTGGGTAAATCCGGAATGCTTGATTTAGGTTATGTTGCTTTCTTTGCAATTGGTGCATACACAATGGCGCTAATGGGCACTCTGACAGGTTTAAATACTTGGGAGATTATGCCTTTTGGAATTGCTTTTGCAATGATTGCTGGGGTATTGCTTGGTCTACCGACACTGCGTGTGCGTGGAGATTATTTGGCTATTGTAACTTTAGGCTTTGGCGAAATAGTACGTTTAGTGGTTTTAAACTCCACTTGGTCAAAAGGACCAAATGGAATTGCTAATATTCCAATGCCTCCTAATATCGGACCACTTGAATTTGATTTGTTTAATCAAAAATTATTTTTCTGGGTAGTTTTAATAATGATATTACTTACTATCTGGATGATTCGCCGTTTAAGCGTGCGTCGACCAGGCCGTGCCTGGGAGGCAATTCGTCAGGATGAGGATGCAGCAGAGCTAATGGGAATTCCAACACTTAAATATAAGATTTGGTCCTTTACCTTAGGCGCAGCTATTGGTGGCGCAGCTGGTGTGCTTTATGCATCTAAGAACTTATACATAGCACCTGAAATGTTTACTCTTAACGTTTCAGTATTGATTCTTGCTTGCGTAGTTCTTGGCGGAATCGGTAATATTTGGGGTGTTGTAGTTGGCGCAACTATTATTGGATACCTACCGGAACGCATTCGTTTTATCTCTGACGCAAGACTTCTTGTCTTTGGAATAGTTCTAGTTGTTGTAATGAATTTTAGACCCGATGGATTATTGCCGCGTAAGAAACGTGAAAAGGCGATAGTTAAGAAAGGGGTAAATAAATAATGTCAGAGACACTTCTTTCAATTAAGAATTTAACTATGAAGTTCGGTGGTGTTACCGCCCTTAATGACGTCACTATTGAAGTAAAAAAAGGTGAGATTTTAGCTCTGATAGGTCCTAATGGAGCAGGTAAAACAACAGTTTTTAATGTCATCACAGGTGTTTATAAAGCTACAAGTGGTGTGGTTACATTTGAGGGAACTGAGATTCGTGATCAAGCGCGATATAAAATTACACAACTTGGACTTGCTCGTACATTTCAAAATATTCGCCTCTGGGGAGAGATGACAGCCCTAGAAAATGTTATTACTGCAACTGATGTTCACAAAAAGAGCGGTTTAGTTGGCGCACTTTTCGGTCTACCGCGTGCGCGACGTGAAGAGCGCGAAAATCGTGAGCACGCTATGGAAATGCTTCGCTTTATTGGAATTGAAGAATATGCCGATCGACTAGCAAAAAATCTACCCTATGGTGTTCAAAGACGCCTTGAGATTGCAAGGGCACTAGGAACATCACCACGTCTACTTTTACTTGATGAACCAGCAGCAGGTTTTAATCCAGCCGAAAAAGTTGAGTTAGCTGCTTTGATTAAAAGGATTCGAGATGCTGGATATACGGTGCTTCTAATTGAACATGATATGTCACTGATTATGGGTATTTCAGATCGTGTTATTGTCCTAGATTTTGGCGCGAAGATTGCAGATGATCTGCCAAGTAATGTCCAGAAAGATCCTAAAGTTATAGAAGCATATTTAGGGGTGCCTGCTGATGCGTCTTGAAATTAAAGATCTACATGTTCACTACGACAAAATTGAGGCAATTAAAGGAATTTCTGTTGTTGTAAATGAGGGTGAAATTGTCACATTGATCGGTGCTAATGGCGCTGGAAAAACAACAACGCTTAAAACTATTTCAGGGCTTCGAAAAGTATCTAGCGGTGCAATTATGTTTGATGGTCAGGACATATCTAAGGTACCGGCACATGAAAGAGTAGATCTTGGTATCTCACAAGCTCCTGAAGGGCGCGGTATTTTTCCAGGTATGACTGTTTTAGAAAACCTTGAGATGGGAAAGTTTCACCGTAAAAATCGTAAAGCTGAAATGAATGAAGATCTCGATAATATCTATACATTGTTCCCAAGATTAAAAGAACGAAGTTCTCAGGCTGGTGGAACATTATCTGGCGGAGAACAGCAAATGCTAGCGATTGGGCGTGCTTTAATGTCTCGTCCTAAGGTGTTACTTCTTGATGAACCATCAATGGGACTTGCTCCACAAATGATTGCAAATATTTTCCGAATTATTACTCAAATTAATAAGCAAGGTGTAACTATTTTGCTAGTTGAGCAAAATGCACAGCAAGCATTAACTCACGCCCATAGAGCATATGTTCTTGAAACTGGCTTGGTTACTAAAGAGGCAAATGCAAAGGATTTACTAAATGATCCTTATGTAAAGGCTGCTTATCTCGGTACTGGTGCTTAAGAAATATTTTTAACGTACAGCAAGAATTAAGCAAGTAATACGAGCGCTACACGTACGCTCACCTTTATCATTTGTAATCTCAACTTGGTATGAACAGATAGTTTTTCCTAAAGAAATTGCAGTGGCAACCGCGGTCACTACTCCACTTGTTGCAGATTTATGATGAGTAGCATTGATATCAATTCCAACAATCTTTCTATCCGCTCCAGCATGGAGTTGTGTCCCTATTGAACCTAGGCTCTCTGCTAAAACAACGTTAGCACCGCCGTGAAGAAGTCCAATAGGTTGGGTATTACCTTCCACCGGCATTGTGCCAACTAATCTCTCAGGTGATGCCTCAATGATTTCAATACCCATTTTTTTATCAAGGGCACCAATACCTCTTTTTAGAATTGCTTCAAGAAATTCGCTCATGCCTATTAGTTTAACCTGTTACTGCAATTAGAATCCCAATATGAGCACCAGCCAGAGGCGATTACTACTTATCGATGGCCACTCTATGGCTTACCGTGCGTTTTATGCTCTGCCTGCTGAAAATTTTAAAACCTCAACCGGGCAACCAACTAATGCGATCTATGGATTTGCTAGCATGCTAATAAATCTAATTAAAGAGGAGAAACCCACTCATATAGCCGTGGCATTTGATGTTTCAAGACGAACATTTCGTACTGAAAAGTTTGCTGATTATAAAGCAAACCGAGCATCAACTCCGGATGAGTTTCGCTCTCAACTATCCCATATTAATGAAATGATCAATGGGTTTGGTATTAAACACTTTGAATTAGAAGGTTATGAAGCAGACGATATCATCGCAACTTTTGCTAAGGCAGCTGAGAAAAAAGGGTTTCAAACTTTAATTTGTACTGGTGATCGAGATTCATTTCAATTAGTAAATGAGAAAACAACAGTTTTATATCCTAAAAAAGGTGTTACCGAGATGAATCGAATGACACCTGAGGCGGTATTTGAAAAATATGGCTTAACGCCAAAGCAGTACCCAGATTTTGCAGCACTGCGCGGAGACCCAAGTGATAATTTGCCATCTGTGCCAGGAGTAGGGGAGAAAACTGCCACTAAATGGATCGTTGATTATGGGAGCCTGGAAAAACTATTAGAAAAATCAGATGAACTTGGTGGAAAAGTAGGTGAGTCTTTGAGAACAAATATTGAGATGGTAAAGCTAAATCGAGAACTTACTCACTTATTAGATGATGTAAAAATAAATTCTGACATTGATGACCTGGCATGGGCAGGCTTTGACGCAGTATTAATGAGTTCATTTTTTGAGAAATTAGAGATCAGAGCCCTTAAAGAGCGTCTTAAATCTTTACCTCAAATAGGTGGAGAACAAGTTAGTGAAGTTTCTGTAGTTGTTAAAGTGCTTAGTTCAGATGAACTCGACTCGATCCTAAGTGATAGAAAAAATCCTATTGGAGTATCACTAGAAGTTGTTGAAGATAAACTTATAGGTTATGCAATTGCCACAAGTGAAAGTGAGGTTTTCAATGTTAACAGCGCTGAAATTGGAAGCTGGATTACAAATCCTAATCTGCCTAAGTATGTTCATGGGGGCAAATTTGCTTTAAAGAAACTAAAAATGAAAGGGTTAGCAGCAGATATAGAGATTCTGGCATATTTGATAAACCCTGGCAGTAGAAACCTTTCATTAACTGATCTCGCTGAAAGATTGTTAGGAGTTTCAACTAGTGATGAAAACCTATTTGTAGCTTTTGAGCCAAAAACTGCTGCATGGATATTTACTTTACAAAAAGAGCTTGAATCAGAAATCAAAGCAAAGGCGATGCTTGAATTGTATTCAAACCTTGAACAACCAACGCTATTACTACTTTCTCAAATAGAGGAGACTGGGATAGCAGTTGACCAAATTAAATTAGCAAAGTTATCCGAGCAGTTTTTAAAGATTGTTTCAGAGGAGACAAGTTCTGCATATAAAGAGGCTGGGCATGAATTTAATGTTAATTCCCCAAAGCAGTTACAAGCAGTTTTATTTGACGAATTAAAGCTTCCAAAGACTAAGAAGATTAAAACCGGCTTCACAACTGACGGTGAAAGCTTAGAATGGCTTGCGGTAAAGACTAAGCATCCATTACTTAAGCACCTCCTTAGAATTAGAGAGGTGAGTAAATTACTTGCCACAGTCGATGGATTAATTGCTGCAACCGCATCTGATGGCAGAATCCATACTAGTTTTCAACAAACAGTTGCTGCAACGGGTCGTCTTTCATCAACTGAGCCAAATCTTCAAAACATTCCGATTAGAACAGATGAAGGCCGGCAAATTAGAGATTGCTTTATAGCCCAAAAGCCATATGAGAATTTATTAACCGCTGATTACAGTCAAATTGAAATGCGGATTATGGCCCATCTTTCTAATGACAAAGGTTTAATAGAAGCATTTGAATTAGGGGAGGACTTGCATTCAACTGTGGCATCACAAGTTTTTGGAGTTAAATCTACAGAGGTAGATGCTGAAATGAGGCGTACTATAAAAGCGATGTCATATGGTCTTGCATACGGGCTTTCATCATTTGGCCTTTCACAAACCTTAGATATAGATCCAGCTGCAGCAGCTGAGTTAATGAGCAAGTATTTTGAAAGATTTGGCGGAATTAGGGATTACCTTAAAACTGTTGTAGTAGCAGCTCGAGAAAAAGGATATACCGAAACTGTTTTAGGTAGACGGCGATATCTTCCTGATTTAAATCATGAGAATCGCCAACGCAGAGATATTGCCGAAAGAGCAGCTCTAAACGCACCGATTCAGGGATCAGCAGCAGATATTATTAAAATTGCCATGCTCAATGTTTCAAAAGAAATTAATGAAAATCAACTAAAATCACGATTGCTGTTACAAGTGCATGATGAATTAATCCTTGAAGTAGCACAAGGTGAAAAAGATAAGCTTGAAGAAATAGTCAAAACCCAGATGGCCAACGCTTATCAATTAAGAGTTCCGTTAGATGTGAATATTGGATTTGGTTTGAGTTGGGATTTAGCAGCTCATTAAGTATTAGATAAATAGGGCAAATATTTACGGTGGATTTGAACAAAGTACCCAATTATCAGGCGTGAATCTGATCTTAGGCTGTCCAGTTTGACCCTGCGCATACTTGGAAAGTAACCTTGCCCGTCCCTGCCCCTACTAGTTGAATTACCCTCGGAGTACACCCACCTAATGACCCCCTCTCAAATTGCTGTAAATGATGTTGGATCTGCAGAAGATTTTTTAGCCGCTATCGAAGGCACAATCAAAAATTTTAATGACGGAGATTTAGTCTCAGGAATTGTTGTTCAAATCGATCGCGAAGAAGTATTACTTGATATTGGTTATAAAACAGAGGGTGTAATTCCATCGCGTGAGCTATCTATTCGCCACGATGTTGCTCCAAGTGAGTTAGTAAAAGTCGGAGACCGTATTGAAGCGTTAGTACTTCAAAAAGAGGATAAAGAAGGCCGTCTAATTCTTTCTAAGAAGCGTGCTCAGTATGAGCAAGCCTGGGGAGATGTTGAAGGGAAGAAAGAACGTGATGAAGTTGTTACAGGAACAGTTATTGAAGTTGTTAAAGGTGGCCTAATAGTTGACATTGGTCTTCGTGGTTTCCTTCCTGCATCGTTAGTTGAAATGCGTCGCGTTAGAGATTTGACTCCATACATTGGTCAACAAGTTGAGTGCCGAATTATCGAGTTAGATAAGAACCGAAATAACGTAGTTCTTTCTCGTAGAGCATTTCTTGAGCAATCACAATCTGCTTCACGAACTACATTTTTAAATCAATTAACTAAAGGCCAGGTTCGATCTGGTGTTATTTCATCAATTGTTAACTTTGGTGCATTTGTTGATCTAGGTGGCGTTGACGGGTTAGTTCACGTATCTGAATTATCTTGGAAGCATATTGACCACCCATCTGAGGTTGTCGAAGTTGGCGATGAGGTTACAGTTGAAGTATTAGAGGTAGATTTTGAAAGAGAGCGTGTATCACTTTCACTTAAAGCTACTCAAGAAGATCCTTGGCAAGCATTTGCCCGCACCCACACAATTAATCAAGTTGTGCCTGGTGAAGTTACCAAACTAGTTCCATTCGGTGCTTTCATTAAGGTGTTTGAAGGAATTGAAGGTTTAGTTCACATTTCCGAACTTGCTGAACGCCATGTTGAAATTCCAGAGCAGGTAGTTCAAGTTGGCGATAAGTTGTTTGTAAAGATTATTGATATTGATTTAGAGCGTCGCCGTATATCCCTTTCATTAAAGCAAGCTAATGAAGGTCAAGAAGTTGAGGTTGAAGCATTTGATCCAACACAATATGGAATGCCTGCTCGATATGATGCTGCTGGAAACTTTATTTATCCAGAAGGATTTGATTCAGATACTCAAGAGTGGAAGCCTGGCTATGAGAGTCAACGTGAAGAGTGGGAGCGTCAGTACGCTGAAGCACAATCACGTTTTATGGCACACAAGAAGCAAAAGTCTGAGGCTAAGGCAGCAGATGCTGCAGCTCCTGCCGCACCTGCGGGCGAGTAAGGTTTAACTTAAATTTGGCCTCGGGAAACTGGGGCCATTTTTTTATTGTGTAGGGTTTAACTTATGTTAATAGTCGCTTTAACAGGTGGAATCGGATCCGGCAAAACTATGGTCGGTGAGATTTTTGCTGAACTTGGTGCGTTAGTAGTTGATTCAGATCAACTAGCACGTGAGGTTGTTGAACGAGGAAGTAAGGGCTTTGATCTAATTGTTACCGAATTTGGTGATGAGATTCTTAAAAATGGGGATTTAGATCGCGCTGCATTAGCCTCTTTAATATTTAAAGATCCAAAAAAGCGCGCCAAGTTAGAGGAGATTACCCACCCTCTAATTCGACAATCTTTTGCAAAAATAGTTAGTTCTGCAGGTAGTGATTCAATTATCATTAATCAAATTCCACTACTTGTTGAATCAAAGCATGATTATAAATTTGATCATGTAATTACTATTTCCGTACCTGAAAAAATACGAACTGAGCGCCTAATAAAGCGGGGTTTAACACTTACCCAGATTGATCAAAGAATGAAAGCCCAAGCAACAGATGCTCAGCGTGAAGTGATTTCAGATACCGTGATAGTTAATGATAAATCTGAGCAAGAATTACTTGCCCAGGTTGAGAAGGTTTGGGAAAGCCTTAAAAACAAAAGTAAGAGTAAGTAATGAGACCAATAACAGATTTGACCCGACGGGTTGAGCCGTTTCAAGTTATCAGTGATTATGTCCCATCCGGTGATCAACCAACTGCAATAGCAGAGCTTGTTCAGCGTTTGGCAAAAGGGGAGCAAGATGTTGTGTTGCTTGGAGCAACTGGAACCGGAAAATCTGCAACAACTGCGTGGTTAATAGAACAAGTACAGCGCCCAACACTAGTTATGGCGCCAAATAAAACTTTAGCCGCTCAGTTAGCAAATGAATTCAAAGAGCTATTACCAAATAATGCTGTTGAATACTTTGTTTCTTACTATGACTATTATCAACCTGAAGCATATGTTCCTCAAACCGATACGTTTATTGAGAAAGACTCATCGGTAAATGATGAAGTAGAAAGATTGCGTCACTCAGCTACAAATTCCTTACTAACTAGGCGGGATGTGATTGTGGTTGCAACTGTTTCATGTATTTATGGTTTAGGAACACCGCAAGAGTATGTAGATCGAATGGTGCGTTTAAAAGTTGGTGATTTCATTGATCGAAATCAATTACTCCGTAAATTTGTTGATATCCAATATAAGCGAAACGATATGGCATTTGAGCGGGGTACGTTCCGGGTTAGAGGTGACACAATTGAAATCATTCCGATGTATGAAGAATTGGCACTTCGAATTCAAATGTTCGGGGATGAAATTGAAAAAATAATGACTTTGCATCCATTAACTGGTGAAATCATTAGAGATGAAAGTGAAATGTATGTATTTCCGGCAACTCACTATGCCGCAGGTCCTGAAACAATGGAGCGAGCAATTGGTGAAATCGAGGCTGAATTAGCAAAGAGAGTAGATGAGTTTGAAAGAGCTGGAAAATTACTTGAAGCCCAGCGAATTAAAATGCGAACAACTTTTGATCTAGAGATGATGAGGCAATTAGGGTTCTGCTCTGGAATAGAAAATTATTCTAGGCAATTAGATGGACGAGTGGCTGGTTCTGCCCCAAACTGTTTACTCGATTATTTCCCAGAGGATTTTTTAGTTGTAATTGATGAATCACATGTCACGGTGCCACAAATCGGTGCCATGCACGAGGGTGATGCTGCAAGAAAGCGCACTTTAGTGGAGCATGGGTTTCGCTTACCAAGTGCTATGGATAATCGTCCACTTAAGTTTGCTGAGTTTCTAGAAAGATGTGGCCAAAAAGTTTATTTATCAGCTACGCCTGGAAAGTATGAGTTAGAAAAAACTAATAACAGTGTGGTTGAACAGGTAATTAGACCTACTGGACTAATTGATCCAAAAATTATAGTCAAACCTATTAAGGGCCAGATTGATGATTTGGTTAATGAGATTAAAATCAGAGCTGAAAAGAATGAGCGTGTTTTGGTTACAACGCTAACTAAAAAAATGTCAGAGGACTTAACTGATTACATGTTAGGTCTGGGAGTTAAAGTTAGATATTTACATTCTGAGGTTGATACTTTGCGAAGAGTTGAATTATTACGTGAGTTAAGAACAGGTGAGTATGACGTATTAATCGGAATTAACTTATTACGTGAAGGCTTAGATTTACCTGAAGTCTCATTAGTTGCCATATTAGATGCTGATAAAGAAGGATTTCTAAGATCTGCTACATCATTAATTCAAACAATTGGGCGAGCAGCGCGAAATGTCTCTGGTGAGGTTCATATGTATGCAGATAACATGACGAAATCAATGACTCGCGCCATAGACGAAACAAATCGCAGGCGGGCCAAGCAGGTCGCTTACAACAGCGAACATGGAATCGATCCGACTCCGCTGCGGAAGAAAATTGCCGATATCACTGATTTAATCGCAAAAGAGATAGATGACACAGACGATTTGGCCGCCACAAACAAAAAAAGTGGATTTACTAGTGGTGTTCATAGTAAAAATGCTCATTCACTTCCAAGGCGGGAGTTAATTGCATTAATTGAGTCACTTACTGACCAGATGAAATTAGCAGCAGCAGAATTGAGTTTTGAACTAGCCGCTAGGTTACGTGATGAAATTCGAGAATTAAAGCGGGAATTAAAAGGAATGCAGGAGGCGGGTAACTAATGAACGATCGTTTAATAGTTCGTGGCGCCCGCGAGCATAATCTTAAAAATGTCTCACTTGATATGCCTCGCAACTCACTAATTGTCTTCACTGGTCTATCGGGCTCAGGCAAGTCTTCATTAGCATTTGACACTATTTTTGCGGAAGGCCAGCGAAGGTATGTTGAGTCTCTTTCTGCTTATGCTCGCCAATTCTTAGGGCAAATGGATAAGCCAGATGTTGATTTTATTGAGGGCTTATCACCAGCAGTTTCAATTGATCAGAAATCTACTAATCGAAACCCACGCTCAACAGTTGGAACAATTACAGAAGTTTATGATTATCTGCGCTTACTTTTTGCACGTGCAGGTAAACCGCACTGCCCTAAATGTGGCAAAGCTATTGCAAAACAAACTCCGCAAAATATTGTCGACCAGATTATGCAAATGCCTGAAGGGAGTAAATTCCAAGTTTTGGCTCCAGTTATTAGAGCGCGCAAGGGTGAGTTCTTAGATCTTTTTAAAGATTTTACAACCGCAGGATATTCAAGAGTTCGAATTAATGGCAGCGTCTATCAAATATCTGAGGTACCAAAACTTAAGAAACAAGAAAAACACACCATCGAGGTTGTAGTTGACCGCTTAAGTGTTAAGAATGAGAGTAAATCGCGCATAACAGATTCAATTGAAACTGCACTAAGACTTGCAAGCGGGTTAGTAATTTTAGATTTTATTGATATAAAGGCTGGTTCACCTGATAAAGAGAAAACCTTTAGTGAGCATATGGCTTGTCATGATTGTGAGATCTCCTTTGAGGAGTTAGAGCCTAGATCGTTTTCATTTAACTCACCATTTGGTGCTTGCCCTGAGTGCAGTGGAATAGGTACAAAGCTTGAGGTTGATGAGGAATTGTTAATTCCAGATGATTCGATTTCAATATATGAAGGCGCAATTGCTCCATGGTCTGGTGGCCAATCCTCTGAGTACTTTTTAAGACTCCTTGAAGGCCTTGCAACTGACTTGAAGTTTTCTCTTGATAATCCTTGGAAGAAGCTATCTGAGAAAGTAAGGGATGCGATTTTGCACGGCTGGGATTATGAAGTCCATGTTAAATATAAAAATAGATATGGACGTGTTCGCAACTATTCAACTGGGTTTGAAGGTGTTGTGCCATTTATTCATAGGCGCCATTCTGAAACTGATAGTGATTTTAGTCGAGATAAATACGAGGCATATATGCGACAGACACCATGTCCCGTTTGTAATGGCAGTCGATTAAAGCCTGAGGTATTAGCAGTAACACTTGGTGGAAAAAATATTGCTCAAATATGTGAATTTTCAATTGCCGAGTGTGAAGTTTTTCTTAAGAATATTTCATTATCAGCTCGAGAGAAGAAGATCGCCGAGCGCGTACTTAAAGAGGTTAATGCCAGATTAGGATTTTTATTAGATGTTGGACTTGATTACTTGTCCCTCGCAAGACCTGCTGCAACTCTCTCGGGAGGAGAAGCTCAACGTATTCGCTTAGCAACTCAAATAGGTTCAGGATTAACTGGGGTTCTATATGTTCTAGATGAGCCAAGCATTGGCTTACATCAACGTGATAATCGTAAATTAATTGAAACGCTTACTAGATTACGCGATCTTGGTAATACATTAATTGTTGTTGAGCATGATGAGGATACGATTCGAACTGCAGA
Organism: Candidatus Nanopelagicus abundans; assembly: GCF_002288305.1. GTDB lineage: Bacteria > Actinomycetota > Actinomycetes > Nanopelagicales > Nanopelagicaceae > Nanopelagicus > Nanopelagicus abundans. The sequence continues at coordinate 637,381 of NZ_CP016779.1, read as the reverse complement.
CTGGATTGTTGATATTGGCCCAGGAGCGGGTGAACATGGTGGAAAAGTTGTCTCATCGGGAAGTTACGCCGATCTAATTGCCGCAAAAGATTCGATAACCGGTGCCTATCTTTCTGGAAAATCTGTTATTGCAATTCCTAAAAAACGCAGGCCAATTGACGCAAAAAAAGTGTTAGTAGTAAAGGCTGCGAAAGAGAATAATCTACAAAATATTGATGTGACCTTTCCACTAGCAGCATTTATTGCAGTTACTGGTGTCAGCGGTTCTGGCAAATCAACATTAGTAAATGATATTTTGTACTCAGTTCTAGCAAATAAATTAAATGGCGCAAGAATTGTTCCAGGCCGGCACAGAACTATTACTGGCCTAGATCAGCTAGACAAAGTTGTGCATGTTGATCAATCACCTATTGGTAGAACACCTCGATCAAACCCTGCAACTTATACTGGAGTTTTTGACAAAGTACGGGCACTTTTTTCTGAAACGAGCGAAGCAAAAGTAAGAGGTTATCAGCAGGGGCGATTTTCCTTTAACGTTAAAGGTGGCAGATGCGAGAACTGTTCCGGTGATGGAACTATCACGATTGAAATGAACTTCTTACCTGATGTATATGTTCCGTGCGAAGTGTGTCATGGCGCAAGGTATAACCGAGAAACACTTGAAGTTCACTACAAGGGTAAGACAATTGCGCAAGTACTAGATATGTCCATTGAGGAAGCTAATAACTTTTTTGAATCCGTGCCCGCAATTTCCAGATTTTTAAAGACTCTTTGTGACGTTGGTCTTGGTTATGTGCGACTTGGTCAATCAGCTCCAACCTTGTCAGGTGGTGAAGCTCAGAGAGTAAAGCTCGCAACAGAACTTCAGCGAAGATCAACGGGTCGAACAATTTATGTTCTAGATGAGCCAACAACTGGATTACATTTTGAAGATGTGCGAAAGCTTTTATTAGTTCTTAACAGATTAGTTGATACTGGAAATACTGTAATTGTGATTGAGCATAATCTTGATGTTATTAAATCAGCGGATTGGGTGATTGATCTTGGACCAGAAGGTGGTTCTGGAGGTGGATTAGTTGTCGCCGAAGGTAGACCGGAAGAGATTGTAAAAAATCCAAAGAGCTACACTGGAAAGTATTTAGCTCCAGTACTAAAGAAGTAGCCATGGCAGATCCACAAAGTTATCGGCCAAGTAACCTACCTAGTGATCCTGGTGTTTATAGATTTTTTGATAAGAATGAAAAGGTAATTTATGTAGGTAAAGCAAAGAATATTAAAAATAGACTAAATACATACTTTGGTAATAATCTACAAATTAAAACAAGGCGGATGGTTAATACTGCTGTCCGAGTTGACTGGACATTAGTAAAAACTGAGGTTGAGGCACTGCAGCTTGAATTTACTTGGATTAAACAGTACAGCCCAGATTTTAATATTCAATTTAAAGATGATAAGTCATATCCTCATTTAGCGATTGACTTAAAATCTGAATTTCCAAGACTGTTTATATCTCGTTCTAAAAAGATTCCAGGAGTTCGCTATTTTGGACCTTACTCACACGCTTGGGCGCTGCGTAGTACATTTGAAACCTTAATTAAAATATATCCAGTTCGTACATGTAGTGAATCTAACTTTGTTTCGGCTGTACGCAGTAAACGGCAGTGCTTATTAGGAGATATAGGTAAATGTGCTGCCCCTTGTGTTAATTGGGTTACGCAAGAAGAACACAAAAAACTTGCTAATGATCTAGTTAATTTTTTAGAGAAGTCACCTGAAGAAATTTCAGTAAGAATTGAAAAAGAGATGCAAGAAGCATCGCAAGCACAAGAGTATGAGAAGGCTGGAAAGCTGCGGGATCAACTAGAAGCAATTAATAAAGCGTATGAATCTACCGACAGATTTCTAAATGAAAATATTGATGCAGATGTGCTAGCAATTCATGAGGAAATTACCCATGCATCACTTTCTCAATTTAATATAGTTGCAGGCAGAATCACAGGTTCTCGATCCTGGGTTATAGATAGAGCAAATCTATTAGAAGATGAAAGTATTATTTCTGCAATGCTTGGAAAAATCTATGCTGAAAGTAAGCCACCACCTGAAGTGTTAGTTGATCAATTGCCTGAAGATTCTGACTTACTGCAGCAATGGCTCACTGAGCAGAGAGGTAAATCTGTAACTTTAACCCAGCCAGCTAGAGGTGAAAAATTAGAACTAGTACAAACCGTAAAGCGAAATGCCAACCAGGCCCTAATTCAATATTTAAGTAAGCGTGCAAATGATGCTGCGGTAAGTGGCAGTGCATTAGCTGAAATTGCGGAGCAGTTAGAGCTTGCTGAATTACCACTACGAATTGAGTGCTTTGATATTTCAAATATTCAAGGGACAAGCATGGTCGCATCAATGGTGGTTTTTGAAGATGGTCAACCCAAAAAGAGTGACTATCGAAGATTTTCAATTGATGATGATGCTGGCTTTGATGACACGAGAGCAATGCACCATGTAATAACACGGAGATTTAAACGGTATTTAGATGAAAAAGATATAGATGTTGCAGAGGCAACTGCGCAAGGTGGTAGCAGGCCAAAGTTTGCATACCCCCCACAATTAGTAGTTGTTGATGGTGGTAAGCCTCAAGTTAATGCTGCTGCAAAAGCGTTACGTGAACTTGGAATAACAGACATTGCCTTATGTGGTCTTGCAAAAAGACTAGAAGAGGTTTGGCTACCAAATAATAGCGAGCCAATTATCTTTCCACGCCATAGTGAGGCTCTGTATTTACTACAGAAGGTAAGAGATGAAGCACATCGATTTGCTATAAATTTTCACCGAAGCAAGCGCTCAAAAGTTATGCTGGAATCATTACTCGATCAGATTTCTGGGCTAGGTGAGGTTAGAAGAAAATCATTACTTACACACTTTGGTTCAGTTACTGCATTAAAGTCGGCAACCCTTTCAGAGTTATCTGCTGTTCCAGGCATTGGCGAGAAAATGGCAAAGACAATTATTGATCAAATCAAAAATCAAGCAGAGCAAGTCCGTATTGATATGCAAAGTGGTGAAATTTTAGATGCTTGACATGTGTAGGAAGATATTGCCATGAAGAGTGATACCGAGATACTTGTTATAAGCGGAATGAGTGGCGCCGGTAGATCCACGATAGCCCACAGATTAGAAGATCTTGGTTGGTATGTTGTAGATAATTTGCCTCCAGCCTTACTCGGCAATTTAATTGAGTTAGTTTCTACATCGGTAAAAAAAGTTGCCGTTGTAATTGACGTAAGAGGCAGAGCATTTTTTGATGATCTAACCAAATCGTTAGCTGAACTAGCAGACCTAGGTATATCTCGCAAAATTCTTTTCGTAGATGCAGCAGATGATTCACTTGTTCGAAGATTTGAGTCAACCCGCAGACCTCATCCTTTACAAGGGGCCGATCGTATTCTTGATGGAATTACTAAGGAGAGAGAGCGACTTCGGGAAGTAAGAGATTCTGCAGACATAATTATTGATTCATCGGCATTAAATATTCATCAGCTTGAGAAGAAAATTTCAGATTATTTTCATGAAGACTCTGGCTCTGATCTTAGAGTAAATATTCTCTCTTTTGGCTACAAGTATGGACTGCCAGTAGATGCAGATCTAGTTGTAGATTGTAGATTTATATCAAATCCACATTGGGTGCCACACCTTAGGCCACTGACAGGTCTTGATAAACCGGTAAGTGATGCAGTATTAGGAAGTGATAACGTAAAAGAATTTTTAACAAGGTATCAGGCACTTTTTGAGACTATGGCATTAGGTTTTATCGCTGAAGGTAGAAAGTTTTTAACACTGGCAATCGGTTGTACCGGTGGTAAACACCGATCAGTAGCAGTTGCCGCAGAATTAGTTTCCAGATTAAAAAGTGGTGATAAATTATCTAATTACAAGATTGATACACAGGTAATGCATAGAGATTTGGGTCGAGAAATATAGTATGAATAAAAATCCAAAGGTTGTCTGCTTAGGCGGTGGACACGGATTAGCAGCAACACTTGGCGCAATGCGTACTCTTACTAATCAAGTTACTGCAGTGGTAACAGTTGCAGATAATGGTGGTTCATCCGGGCGATTACGTGCTGAATTTAATTCCCTACCTCCCGGTGACTTACGAATGGCACTTGCAGCACTCTGCGCTGATGATGAGTGGGGCAGAAGTTGGGCTGAAATTATGCAATATAGATTTACCAGCCAAGGTGAGATGGATAATCACGCGGTAGGTAATCTTCTTTTAACCGCACTTTGGGATCGAGATACTGATCCAGTTAAAGGTTTGGACCGGGTTGGTCAATTATTAAAAGTAGTTGGCCGGGTACTACCAATGGCTTTGGAGCCCCTTGATATTGAAGGAAGTTTTACCACAAAAAATGGGGTTGAAATAGTAAGAGGCCAGGTTGAGGTATCGCAGGCGATTGGAAAAGTTAATGAACTAAAATTAATTCCAAATCAACCTAAGCCAACTCCAGAAGTACTAACTGCTCTTGAAAATGCAGACTGGATAACAATTGGGCCAGGGTCATGGCTTTCTAGTGTTATGCCACATTTTCTCCTTGGAAAGCAAGCAGAACAAATTCAAAAAAGTAAAGCAAAAAAAATTATGATATTTAATCTACCGGATAAAAACATATTAGATGAGTACGCAGGCTTCTCACTTGAAGCTCACCTACAATTAGTTTTAGATCATATTCCAGATCTGAAAATTGATGTAGCCTTAGTAGATAAATCACTTGCTCAATCAGACTCAAGGTTTAATGCTCTAGTTGCTGCGTGCGGGGGAGAGGTTATGGGTTTTGACCTAGCAGATAGTAAGCAAATATTCCACCATGATAGAGAGAAATTAATTTTGGCTTTCAGCCACATTTTTGGTTAAGACCTGCTTAGATAACCCCATAGACGAGTTAGGGAGAATTAATGGCAATGACAGAAGCGGTTAAAGATGAGTTAAGCAGACTCTCAATAACTAAACCATGTTGCCGTAAAGCAGAAGTTTCTTCATTACTTAGGTTTGCAGGTGGATTACATATAGCAGCGGGTAAAATTATTATTGAGGTTGAATTAGATACAGCTCAAAGTGCACGCAGGCTACGCAAAGACATATCAGAGGTATTTGGACATGAAAGTGAGTTGTCAGTAGTTTCTTCAAGTGGTATTCGTAAAGGCAGTCGGTATATTGTCAGAGTTTTAGCAGATGGTGATGCACTTGCTCGACAAACAGGATTAGTTGATGCTAGCAATCGGCCGATCAGAGGCCTGCCACCGCAAGTTGTTTCTGCAGCTATTTGTGATTCTGAAGCAGCATGGCGCGGGGCATTTCTAGCGCATGGCTCACTTACTGAGCCAGGAAGATCTTCTGCACTTGAGATTACTTGTCCTGGACCAGAATCAGCATTGGCTTTAGTTGGCGCAGCTAGAAGATTAGGAATCACTGCAAAAGCTCGAGAGGTGCGCAGCGTCGATCGAGTTGTTATTCGAGATGGTGATGCTATTGGCGCGCTACTTACAAGATTAGGTGCACATGAAACAGTCCTAGCTTGGGAAGAGCGAAGGATGCGAAGAGAGGTTCGAGCAACTGCAAATCGATTAGCAAACTTTGATGATGCAAATTTACGCAGATCCGCTAGAGCCGCTGTTGCAGCTTCAGCGAGAGTACAAAGAGCGATGGAGATCCTTGGTGCTGAAATCCCAGATCATCTAAAAGAAGCAGGTGAACTTCGGGTTAACCATGGGCAAGCAAGTTTGGAAGAATTAGGTTCACTTGCAACTCCACCAATGACAAAAGATGCAATTGCTGGGCGAATCAGGCGATTATTAGCAATGGCAGATAAACGAGCCCGTGAATTAGGAGTACCTGATACTGAGGCGAGTATTAGCCCAGATTTATTGAATTAATCACTACTTGCGGACTGCTAAGATATACATCTCACAATGTTGTGAATGGCTTAAAATAAATTTTAGAATCTAAACGGGGTTAATATGCTTAAAGTCGGTGTTAATGGTTTTGGTCGTATCGGTAGAAATTTTCTAAGAGCATCACTTGAATCAGGTGCTAATTTTGAAATTGTTGGAATTAATGATTTAACAGATAACGCGACTTTAGCCCATTTACTAAAATACGATTCAATTTTGGGCAGACTTAAGCAACCAGTAACTTTCACAGATACAACAATTACTATTGGCGGTAAAACTATCTCTGTTAGTGCAGAGCGTGATCCCGCAAATATCCCATGGGGAAAGTTAGGCGTAGATATTGTTGTCGAATCTACTGGAATTTTTACAAAGGCTGCAGATGCCCAGAAGCACATAAATGCTGGCGCAAAGAAGGTAATTATTTCAGCTCCAGCAACTGATGAAGACATAACAATTGTTATGGGTGTTAATCATGAAAAATATGAACCAACTAAACATAATATTATTTCGAACGCATCATGTACTACTAACTGTTTAGCTCCAATGGCTAAGGTGTTAAATGATGAGTTCGGCATTGTTAGAGGCCTTATGACCACGATTCATGCATACACAAATGATCAGGTAATTTTAGATTTCCCTCACAAAGATCTCCGCAGATCAAGAGCTGCAGCGCTATCAATTATTCCAACCTCAACTGGAGCAGCGAAAGCAATTTCATTGGTATTGCCAGAACTTAAAGGTAAGTTAGATGGCTATGCATTAAGAGTGCCAGTGCCAACTGGTTCTGCAACTGACCTAACGGTTGAGTTAGCAAAAGAAGCCTCTGTTGCAGAGATTAATGCTGCACTCAAAAAAGCAAGTACTGGCTCATTGAAAGGGTATTTAAGTTATACCGAAGATCCAATTGTTTCAGCTGACATAGTCACTGATCCAAGCTCATGCATTTTAGATGCCGGACTTACAAAGGTAATCGGAACAACAGCAAAAGTTGTGGGCTGGTATGACAATGAATGGGGATATTCAAATAGGTTAGTTGATTTAATCCAATACATTGGTAAGTCCATATAAATTAGATGGGTATTAAAAGCTTATCCCAGCTAAATCTGCAAAACGCTAAGGTTATTTTGCGTTGTGATTTTAACGTTCCAATTAAAGATGGTGTTATAGGTGATGCTGGTCGAATAGTTGCCTCATTATCGACAATTAAGAAGCTACTTGCTGCTAACTGTTCAGTGGTAATAATTGCCCATTTGGGTAGACCAAAGGGAGAGGTAAAGCCTGAGTTATCCCTCGCTCCAATTGCTAAAAAGTTAGGCGAGTTACTAAATCAAGAGGTTTTATTCTCACCAGAGATAACTGGAATTTCCGATAAAGCTAGGGCACTTAAATCAGGTCAAATTTTACTGCTAGAAAATATTCGATTCTTATCTTCCGAAACAAGTAAGGAAGAATCTGAGCGCATGAAGCTAGCAAATGAACTTTCAACTTATGGCGACATTTATATTGGAGATGGTTTCGGAGCTGTTCATCGCAAGCATGCTTCAGTTTATGAGCTTGCTAAATTACTGCCGCATGCTGCTGGAGATCTTATTTCAGGTGAGGTTGCAGTCTTAGAGCAGTTAACAAAAAATCCTAGCCGCCCGTATGGAGTTGTTCTAGGTGGGGCAAAAGTTTCTGACAAAATTGGCGTTATTTCAAATTTTTTAGACAAAGCAAACTTAATTGCAATAGGTGGGGGCATGGTCTTCACGTTTTTAGCAGCTCAAGGAAAAGAAATCGGAAAGTCTTTAGTTGAAAATGATTTAATTGATACTGTTAAAGAATTAATGATTCGAGCTGAAAAACTGGGAGTTAAATTTCTACTTCCAATCGATATAGTAGTTGCTTCTGAATTTTCGGCAGACTCATTGCCGACCACTGTAGATTCAGATCAAATTCCGTCTGATCAAATGGGTTTGGATATCGGGCCAAAAAGTGCTGAGAACTTTGCTCTAGAGATAAAGTTGTGTAAAACTGTATTTTGGAATGGCCCGATGGGTGTATTTGAGTTTACAAATTTTTCCTATGGCACAAAAGTGATAGCGCAAGCTTTAACTCAGGTTGATGGTATGGCCGTAGTCGGCGGGGGAGATTCAGCTGCAGCTGTTCGTAAACTAGGATTTGCTGATAAGGATTTTGGTTATATATCAACAGGTGGTGGCGCATCTCTTGAGTACCTTGAAGGTAAAGAACTACCAGGCCTGATCGCACTAAGTTAGAGAAAGAGAAAAATGCGTAAACCTTTAATTGCTGGAAATTGGAAGATGAACTTAAATCATCTAGAGGCGATTGCCGTTACCCAAAAGCTGGCTTACTCCCTTGAGGATCGTGATTATGACGCAGTAGAGGTTGTAATTATTCCACCATTTACTGATATTCGATCTGTTCAAACATTAGTTGATGGCGATCGTCTGCGTTTACTTTACGGTGCGCAAGATTTATCTGCTGCGGATTCAGGTGCTCATACCGGAGATATTTCAGGATCAATGCTTTCTAAACTTGGATGCACATATGTATTAATTGGTCATAGCGAACGCCGAGCGAACCACAATGAAGATGATCAGTTAATTAATAAGAAGATTAAAGCTGCGTTCGCAAATGAGATTAAGCCGATTCTCTGCGTTGGTGAGGAACTAGCGGTAAGAGAGGCTGGAAATCATATTCCGTATGTGTTAGAGCAATTAAGAAATGCACTAAAAGGTTTTCACAAACCTGATCTTAAGAAAATTGTTATTGCATATGAGCCAGTATGGGCGATTGGTACTGGTAAAACTGCCACTCCAGAAGATGCACAGGAAGTTTGTGCTGCAATTAGAAAAGAGCTTAGAAAAATAGGTAGTGATGAAATCGCTGATAACTGTCGGATCCTTTATGGTGGCTCGGTTAAGTCGATTAATACTTTAGATATTATGAAGGAAGAAGATGTAGATGGCGCCCTTGTTGGAGGGGCTTCGCTAGATCCTGAAGAATTTGCGCGGATATCTAAATTCCATAGGGTATTAAAAAAGGCATAATTAGGCCGATTAAGAAGATTTACCTAAAAGATAGTATCCTTTCCCCCTAGCCACAGATTAAGGCTCTATTTAGATGAAGGCGAGTAAATGAATTTAGCTCTTTCGATTATCTTGATGCTATCAAGTGTGCTTATGATTATTTTGGTTTTATTACATAAGGGCAAAGGATCTGGACTGTCAGATCTTTTTGGTGGCGGAGTTTCATCAACATATGGTGGCTCATCTGTAGTTGAGAAAAACCTTGACAGAATTACAATCGTTGTCGGTGGAATTTGGTTTGCTTCAGTTATTGCACTTAGCTTGTTATTGAAAAATTAAAAGGGGAGTAAATAATGGCTGGTGGAAGTGCTATTCGCGGAAGTCGTGTCGGTGCTGGTCCTATGGGCGAAGCAGAGCGCGGGGAATCAATTGCTCGCTTTCGAGTTTCATATTGGTGTGCTAACGGACATGAAACTAAACCATCATTTGCTGAAGACGGCACTGTAGAGGTTCCAGCTGAATGGGATTGCCCAAGATGTGGTTTTCCGGCAGGACAAGATAAAAATAAACCACCAATGCCAATGAAAAATGAGCCTTATAAAACTCACTTAGCTTACGTGAAAGAGCGTAGAACTGAAGCTGAAGCAAATAAAGTTTTAGACATTGCACTTAAAAAACTACGTGGGGATGATTAATTCTTTTCTAAGTCTGAGATAAGTCTTGCTATTGCTTTCTTGCGATTTTTAAGATGAATTCTAATAACCGGTAAATTTCTTTCAGAAATAGATTCGATATCTGCAAGTGCTTGCGCCATGATCAACTGCGAAAATGTGTAATCCTTATTTGGTATTTCTATATCACTGCCTGAATCACCGGTAATCACAATAAATGCCCCATTTTGCTGCCCACCCTTGTGGAACTGTCCAGTTGAATGAAGATATCTCGGTCCCCAACCAAAGGTAGTTGCTGTTTTACTCTTTGCAGCAATCAGTTTTCTGATCTTATATATTTCATCATCGCTACCTCTATCAAGGTATGCCAATACTGCAAAATAATTCACATTAGATTTAAGAAAGTCTGAAAGGCTATTAATTTTTTGATTTGAATAGATTAAGTAATCAGAATCTTCATATGCTGGGGTAGGAGTATCAAAACCTTTACTGCCTAATGATAAAAGAATTGCTGTTGTGCGATCTTTTGCCTCTACTACATTTGGCTGATTAAATGGATTAACCTTTAATAAGTAGCAAAGTAAAGCAGTTACCCACTCCCATAAGATGAATTGCTCACCAAGAGTGGCTTCGATCACTAGGTCATATTCACCGGGAGTAAAGCCAACTGTTATACCAGAAATTGCACTTTCTACTTCTTCGATTACAACTGGCAATCTGCCAGATAAATTTTTGCCAGTTGATTCAGCAATTAGTTGTTCGATCCAATTAGACAGTCCAGGTGCCGCCGATCCATTATCACAAAAATTTATTATCTGATCAGTTAAGGAGTAGAGGCAAGCCGCTATTTCAATGGCTGGTGATTCCTTTGATGAAAGGATTAAGCTTAATTTTTCAGCATCATCTAGAAGCAGTGAAATATCTACACCGATTAAAGCTGCTGGAACCAAGCCAAATGCAGATAGCGCACTAAAGCGTCCACCAACATTTGGATCTGCATTTACAACTTTGTAACTTTCTTTTCTAGCACGAATATCAAGAGGAGTACCTGGATCAGTAACTATCACTATATGTTCAATTGGATTTAAATCTGCTTCCTTAAATATATTTATATAAAACTCAAATTGAGATAATGTTTCGATAGTTGTTCCTGATTTTGAACCAACTACAACTAGTGCTTTACTTAAATCAGATGGAATAGAGTTAAGTATTTGGTCTGGATCAGTTGAGTCGAGCGTAGTTAATAACTTTTTATAGGTCGATGCAATTACTTCAGGGGCTAATGAAGAGCCACCCATTCCGCATAAAACAATTTGAGTTAAGCCATTGCTGCGCGCCCATGCTGAAAGAGCATCTAACTCTGGCAATAAATCTCGTGATTTTGTTGGCAGATCGATCCAGTTAAGTCTGTTGGCTGTTTCGTTGTCAGTGACCCAAACATTCACATCTTTCTTGGCTACTTGAGGTGTGATTTCACGCAGCTGCCTAGATATTTCAGGATCAATATTTGCAAGAATTTGCCCTGACAATTTCATTTAAGATCCAGAAATTACAGACTTCACTGAACTCATCAAATCTAGCCAAGATGCTTCAAACTTGGCAATACCGTCAATTTCAAGGGCATCAGTTACTTTGGCAATATCAATCCCAGCCATAGCAATCTTTGCTAAGTTAATTTTCGCATTTTTAATATTTGGAGTAATTGTCTCGCCTGAAAATACCCCTGACGCTTTAACTGCATTTAGAGTTGCCTCTGGCATCGTATTTATGACGTTAGGAGCAATTAAAGACATTACGTAGCGAGTTTGATCATAGGAAGGATCCTTTACGCCAGTAGATGCCCATAAAGGCCGTTGCAAATTCCCGCCGTGGCTCAATAATTTTTGCCAGCGGCTACTTTTTTCAAATTCAAGAAAAACTTCGTAAGCCATAACTGCGTTTGCAATCGCTGCTAAGCCTTTCAGCTCTGATTTATCTCCTAATTGTTTGTCAATTTCAGCATCGATTCGGCTCACAAAAAATGAAGCAACCGAATGGATGCTACCTATCTCTTGTGAAGCATTTACTCTTTTTTCGAGCCCAGCAGCAAAAGCATCTAAAACTTTTTTATAACGATCCAAAGAGAAAATTAAAGTAATATTGACGCTAATTCCTTGTGCAATTAGTTCAGTTACTGCTGGTAATCCCTCAACAGTAGCGGGCACTTTAATTAACAAATTTTTTCGATCAACAATCTCCCAAAGTTGCTTTCCTTGCTTAATTGTTGCCATAGCATCATGAGCAAAGCGCGGGTCGACTTCAAGGGATATTCGCCCGTCTATCTCATTACTAGCTTTAAACGTATTATGGAAAAGATCACATGCTTCTCTTACGTCATCTGTTGTTAACTTTGTAATTATTTCTTCAATACTCTTATCTTTATTCTGCAAAATGTCATTTCGATAAAGGTCTGATTTACTAATTGCTGATCCGAAGATGCTTGGATTAGTAGTTACTCCAACCACACTATCTTCAGCAATTAATTTTGCTAATGACCCATTTTTTAATCGCTCTCGAGATAAGTCATCGAGCCATACCGCAACACCTGCTTCTGATATCTGCGCAAGTGTATTAAGCATTAGATTTTTTAATACTTTCCTTTACAGCATTAACAATATTCTGAACGGTAAATCCATACTCTCTAAACATAATATCTCCGCTAGCAGAGGCACCAAATTTTTCAACTGAGACAGCAATGCCACTATCTCCTATAAATCGGTACCAAGGCTGAGCAACGCCTGCTTCAATACTTACTCTAGCTTTAATTGATTTTGGAAGTACTTCGTTTTGGTAATTCTCAGATTGCTCCATAAACCACTCCAAACATGGCGCGCTTACTAATCTGACTTTTACACCTTCTGAAATTAATTTCTCACGAGCAGCTATAGCTAATGAAACTTCTGATCCGGTTGCAATTAGAATTACTTCACACTCATCCCTTGAAGAGTTACTTCCATAGGCCAATACGTATGCACCTTTTGCTGCCTCTTTAGCTAATGAGAACTTAGAACGGTCAAGGACAGGTAAGTTTTGACGAGACAGTACTAACCCTGATGGTTTTGAACGCTTTATGATCTCTTGCCAGCAAACACTAACTTCGTTTGCATCGCATGGTCTTATAACTGAAAATCCTGGAATGGTTCGCAAAGAAGCAAGATGTTCAACAGGTTGATGAGTTGGTCCATCTTCACCAAGGCCAATTGAGTCATGGGTCCAAACATAAGTTACAGGCAATTGCATTAACGAAGATAGGCGAACAGCTCCGCGCATGTAATCACTAAATACTAGAAAGGTTCCACCAAACGGTTTTACTAAACCATGTAAAGCCATTCCATTTAAAATCGCGCCCATTGCATGTTCACGAATTCCAAAATGAATTATTCGACCGTACGGATCAGCACCAGCCATTTTGCTAGCAGTTGGTAGGAATGAACCGCCACCCTCAATTGTGGTGTTGTTACTCTCAGCTAAATCAGCTGAACCACCCCAAAACTCTGGCAACATTTTTGCAATAGATTGAATTACTTTTCCAGATGCAGCTCTTGTAGATATTTCTTTGTCACTAGGAAATACTGGAAAAGAACTTTCGAAATCGAGTGGTAGTTTCTTACTAAGCAATCTTTTTAGAAGTTCAGCAGATTCACTATTCGCTTTTTCCCAGGCTTGAAATTTTGTTTGCCACTGGTTATACATTTCTGTGCCACGCCGTTTAACATCTCTTGCATGATTGATAACTTCTGTGGGAGCTATAAATGTTTCTTCGGGATTTAATCCTAATAAAAGCTTTGTCGCATTTATTTCCTCATTACCAAGAGCTGAACCATGAGCTTTTGACGTACCCTTAGCATTTGGCGCAGGCCAAGCAATTACTGTATGAATATGTATTAAAACTGGTTTATCTTTGTTAGCAATTGCCGATAACATCGCACGTTCCAAATTTTCTCGGTCGACATCTCCATCAGCCTTTATTGGTACGACAATGACATCCCAGCCATATGCAAGATAGCGAGCATCGATATCTTCTGTACAAGTAATATGTGTGTCACCCTCAATTGAAATACGATTATCATCATAAATCATTATTAAATTACCAAGTTGTTGAGTGCCAGCTAGGGAAGAAGCCTCCGCACTTACTCCCTCTTGGAGATCACCGTCAGAACACATTACCCAGATATTATGATCAAAAATATCTGTTGTATTTTCAGGATCTAGTAAACCTTTTTCAAATCTAGCCGCCATCGCCATCCCAACACCGTTAGCGACTCCCTGGCCAAGAGGACCGGTCGTTGTTTCAACTCCTAGAGTGTGTCCATACTCAGGGTGTCCAGGAGTTTTAGCATTAAATGTACGAAAGCTTTTAAGGTCATCAAGTTCAACTCCGTAACCAGATAGATAAAGTTGAATATATAGAGTCAGTGAAGAATGACCACAAGAAAGTATAAAACGATCCCGTGCTAGCCAATTTGGATGCGCCGGGTCATGCCGCATAATTCTTTGAAAAAGTGTGTATGCCACTGGCGCGAGAGACATTGCAGTTCCAGGATGCCCGTTCCCAACTTTTTGTGCCGCATCCATTGCTAATGCGCGTGATATTGCAACCGCTCTATCGTCTAAATCTTGCCACTGACTTATTTTCAATTAAATCCCTTCAACTTAAACCCAGATCCGGCAACCTTAACAAAGCTCCAGCTACTACCCCAAACTAGGGCAGCACCTAATAGGTGAAAGCCCACAACTAATTCTGGTAAACCGGTAACATACTGAATATACCCGATTAAGCCTTGGGAGAGGCTAATTAGAAGAAATATTTGAATTTTTCGAGTTAGTAAATTGGCATTTGTTTGTCTTATGAGTAGCCAAAGGATTGTAGTAAGCACAAGCAAAGCAATTACAAGATCTGCATGGAGCCAGGAGAGGGATTTAGGGTCAAGCCCAAATCTCTTTGCATCAGCATCACCAGCATGTGGACCGCTGCCGGTAACTATTGTTCCAACTATTATCACGATTAGTGTCAGCCAAATAAGAATCGGGATAAGAGAAGCAATTAATCCAGTTGGTGATTGTTTGATAATTCCGATCATTTCATATCTAAGAGAAATTGCTCCTGCAATAAGAAAAATTGATAACAAGAAATGCGCAGCAACGGTAGCTGGATGCAAGCCGGTTAGTACTGTTATTCCACCTAGAAGGCCCTGACCTAAAATTCCTAGTATTTGCAGGGCTGCTAGTGCTCTTACTCGCCTTTTTGAGATGGCATTTTTAGAGCTTCTAAACGCAATAACTACTACAACAACAGCTGTTAGCAGGAGAACAAAAGTTAATAATCGATTACCAAATTCAATCCAAGCGTGTAGTTGCCCTTCTGCCTGATAAGGCACTGGCGTGTATGAACCTGGGGTGCACTCAGGCCAAGTCGGACAACCCAACCCCGATCCGGTAAGGCGCACCGCCCCGCCAGTAACAATTAGGGCCCCTTGCAGGAAAACTAGGAGCCAGAAGGGTTTTGCAGATATTGAGTTTTTGGCTACCAACATGATTTAAGCCTATTGCTTTCTTTGGGGCCACTGCTTGATTCACCCGCTGGTAAGGCGCAATTCACACCCAAATAGAGCAAGGGGATTGGCGCTTGCGCAGGAATTACGCAACACTTATGTTGTGAAAAAGAGTGAGCCAGATAAGACCCGTGATCAGGTCGCCCGAACGATTTTAGAAGGCGGTCCTGCTAGTGCAGTTGATCTTGCTGAAAAACTTTTAATAACTCCAACTGGAATTCGCAGGCACCTAGAAACTTTAATTGCCGAAGGTGTCCTTACTGCGCGAGAGCCTTTTCAAGGCCGAGCAGTGCGCGGTCGAGGTAGACCATCAAAGGTTTTTGTAATGACAGATAGCGGACGTGAAAAGTTTGAGCACTCATATGATGACCTAGCAGTTGCTGCTCTTAAATTTATGGCAAGTAAAAATGGTTCTCACTTAGTAGATGAGTTTGCGCAAAGTCGGGCTAATGAGTTTGTGCGTAAGGGTGAACAAATTAAAAGTTCAAGTAAATCAGTTTCAGAAAAATCTAAGGCACTTGCAAAGCTTTTAACTAAAGAGGGGTATTCAGCAACTACGGATAAGATGGGAAATGGTGAAGAAATTTGCCAACACCATTGTCCAATTGCCCATGTTGCCTCTGAATTTCCACAACTATGTGAAGCAGAAACTGCCGCATTTTCAGAAATTCTTGGAACTCATGTTCAAAGACTTGCAACTATCGCCCATGGTGATGGAGTTTGTACAACATTTATTCCCTCAAATATTTCCCAGACCAGAAAAACTAAAGTAATAGAAGGAGCACGCTAATGACCCAGATCGCGCACCCAGAGTTAGATGGTATTGGCAAGTATGAGTACGGCTGGGCAGATAAAACAGATGCAGGTTCAAATAGTCGTCGTGGTCTAAATGAAGAGGTTGTGCGCGATATTTCTTCAAAAAAGAATGAACCACAATGGATGTTAGATCTACGACTTAAAGGATTATCGTTATTTGATAAGAAGCCCATGCCAAGTTGGGGCTCGGATCTAAGTGGTATTTTCTTTGACACTATTAAATATTTTGTTCGCTCAACTGAAAAACAAGCAACCTCTTGGGAAGATCTACCTGATGATATTAAAAACACATATGACCGCCTTGGTATTCCAGAGGCAGAGAAAAAACGCTTAGTAGCAGGTGTTGCAGCTCAATACGAATCAGAGGTGGTTTACCACTCAATTCGTGAGGACTTAGAAAAACAAGGAGTTTTATTCCTTGATACCGATACCGCACTTCGCACACACGAAGATCTTTTTAAAGAGTACTTCGGCACTGTAATCCCAGTTGGTGATAATAAGTTTGCCGCTCTTAATACTTCTGTTTGGTCTGGTGGCTCATTTATCTATATTCCTAAGGGCGTAAAGGTAGATATTCCACTACAAGCCTATTTCCGAATTAATACTGAAAACATGGGTCAATTTGAGCGAACTTTAATTATCGCTGATGAAGATTCATATGTTCATTATGTTGAAGGCTGTACTGCTCCGGTTTACTCATCAGATTCACTTCACTCTGCTGTTGTTGAAATTATTGTGAAAAAGAATGCACGTGTTCGATACACAACAATTCAAAACTGGTCTAACAATGTTTATAACTTAGTGACCAAGCGAGCAACATGTGCTGAGGGTGCAACAATGGAGTGGATCGATGGAAATATTGGATCCAAAGTAACTATGAAGTATCCAGCTGTAATGTTGATGGGTCCACACTCTAAGGGTGAGACACTTTCAATTGCATTTGCAGGTGAAGGACAACATCAAGATGCTGGTGCCAAAATGGTTCATGCGGCTCCTTATACATCTTCAACAATTATTTCTAAATCAGTAGCGCGAGGTGGCGGTCGTACCTCATATAGAGGCTTGATAAAGGTTGAAGAGGGCGCTCATCACTCAAAGAGCACTGTTAAGTGTGATGCATTGTTGATCGATAATATTTCTCGCTCTGATACATATCCGTATGTTGATGTCCGCGAAGATGATGTTTCGATGGGACATGAGGCAACTGTTTCTAGAATTAGCGATGATCAACTCTTTTATTTAATGTCACGTGGCTTAGGTGAAGATGAAGCAATGGCGATGATTGTTCGCGGCTTTATTGAACCAATCGCGAAAGAGCTTCCAATGGAGTATGCACTAGAACTAAACCGATTAATTGAGCTTCAAATGGAAGGTGCAGTTGGTTAATGAGTTTATTAACAACAAATTACTTAACCCCAACTGGTAGAGAAGAAGCATGGCGCTTTACACCGCTTAAACGGTTAGCTGGCCTACATGATCTATCTACTTTAGTTAAAGAAAATATTTCTTTATCAACTAATAGGGCGCTTCCTAGCGGGGTAAGTTTGAAAGTAGTAACAGCTTCTGACTTGCCACCTGCTTATGAGTCAAGTGATCTTGTTACAAATAGGATCCGAGGGAATGTTAAGGATATTTCACTACTAAGAATTGAAAAAGATTCTGAGCTTTCACAACCTATTCATCTAAAGAGATCATGTGGTTCTTTTGCTGAGCTAAGTAAATTAGTAATTCAAGCCGGGGTAAACAGTAGATCTACGGTAATAATTGAGAATACTGGTACTGGTGAGATTGGTGAAGAAATTGAAATTTCGTTAGAGGCTGGCGCATCACTGAATTTTATTTCACTGCAGGAGTGGGATCGAAGCGCTGTTCATCTTGGTCAGCACCATGCGATCATAAGTAAAGATGCTCAATTCACTTCTTTTGTTATCTCAGTCGGTGGATCAGTTGTCAGACTTAATCCAACTGTTGAGTTCACAGGACCTGGTTCATCTGCGGAGTTAAATGGAATCTACTTTGCAACTGATGGGCAACACCTAGAACATCGAATCCACGTAAACCACAACGTAGCAAATGCTAAATCTAGAGTTAATTACAAAGGCGCACTTTCTGGTGATCAAGCACGAACTGTTTGGATTGGTGATGTTTTTATCCATAAGGGCGCAGAGGGCACAGACACATATGAATTAAACCGAAACCTATTACTTAGCGATGGAGCTAGAGCAGATTCTGTCCCAAATCTAGAAATTGAAACCGGTGAGATTGTTGGCGCCGGCCATGCCAGTACAACTGGAAGATTTGATGATGAGCAGCTTTTCTATTTGCAATCTCGAGGTATACCAGCAGATATTGCACGACGTTTAGTAATTCGTGGATTTTTTGCTGAAATTATTAATAAGTTAAAAAATGAAGAGTTAGAAGAGCGATTAATGAAAAGAATTGATGATGAGCTCGCAAAGGCTGGTGAATAATGAGTGAGTTAGCTTTTGATTCGTTAGTTGAGGGTAAGCCAGTTGCTATTGATCACAATGGTGTAACAGTTTGTGTTGCCAGAGTGGGCGATGAAGTATTTGCTATTGAGGACACTTGCACACATTCAGAGGCATCACTTTCTGAAGGTGAGATAACTGGTACAAAAATAGAGTGTTGGTTACACGGCGCAGAGTTTGATTTAAGAACTGGTGAAGCATTAACCCCACCCGCAACAGCACCCCTTAAAACTTTTTCAGTAAAACGCAATGGCAACCAAGTAGTAATCAACTAAAGGAGAAAAATGAGCGTACTTGAGATAAAGAATTTGCAGGTCAGTGTTATTACTGAGGCTGGCAATAAAAAAATTCTTCGGGGAGTAGATCTAACAGTACGGAGCGGTGAAACCCATGCAATTATGGGACCAAATGGTTCTGGTAAATCAACTTTGGCTTACTCAATTGCTGGACATCCAAAATATTTAATTACTGATGGATCTGTAACTCTAGATGGCGCAGATGTACTTGAAATGAGTGTGGATGAACGAGCAAAGGCTGGATTATTTTTAGCAATGCAATACCCAGTTGAGGTACCGGGAGTATCTGTTTCTAATTTTCTTCGCACCGCGGTAACTGCAATTAGAGGTGAAGCACCAAAGGTTCGTACCTGGGTGGGTGAAGTAAAAGCTGCAATGACCTCACTAAATATTGATACTGCTTTTTCTGAGCGAAATGTGAATGAAGGTTTTTCTGGAGGCGAGAAAAAGCGCCATGAGATTTTACAAATGGAGTTACTAAAGCCAAAGATTGCAATTCTTGATGAGACAGATTCAGGTCTTGATGTTGATGCGCTCCGAATTGTTTCAGAGGGTGTTAATCGAGTTAAAGATGGCTCAGATCTTGGTGTCATGTTAATTACCCACTACACCAGAATCCTTCGTTATATAAAGCCAGATTTTGTACACGTTTTTGCTAATGGAAAGATTGTTGAAGAGGGTGGGCCAGAGTTGGCTGACAAACTTGAAGAGAAGGGTTACGCGGAGTACATAACTGCGTAAACAAATGAGTGTTGATTTATCTAAGTATAAAAAGGATTTTCCTATTCTCGCCCGAAAGGTGCGAGGGGGAAATCGGTTAATTTACTTAGATAGTGGTGCTACTTCACAAAAACCTGAATCAGTAATTAAGGCTGAATCTGATTTCTATCGGACCATTAATTCTGCTGTTCATCGAGGAGCACATCTTTTAGCTGAAGAGGCCTCAGAGGCTTATGAGGGTGCACGCGAAAATTTAGCAAAGTTTTTAGGTGCTAAAACTGATGAGGTTATTTTTACTAAAAGTGCTACCGAGTCACTAAATATGATCGCTTATTCACTAGGTAATCCAGATTCTAGTTTCAATGTAAAAAGCGGGGATGAAATAGTAGTTTCGCAGATGGAACACCATGCCAACCTAATTCCTTGGCAACAACTTGCTAAACGCACTGGAGCCAAACTAGTTTGGTTTTCAATCACAGATGATGGCAGATTAGATCTATCAAATATTGATCAAATCATTAATAAGCGAACTAAAGTAGTTGCAATTACTCATCAATCAAATGTTTTTGGAACAATTATTCCACTTCAAGAAATTGTAAAAGCCGCTCATGAGGTAGGAGCTGTTGTCGTATTAGATGCTTGTCAATCAGCCCCACATTTTGCTATTGATGTTAAGAAATTAGATGTTGATTTTCTTGCCTTCTCCGGTCATAAAACATTAGGACCAACGGGTGTAGGAATCCTTTGGGGTAAGTCTGAAATTTTAGAAAAAATTGAACCTGCACTTTTCGGTGGCTCAATGGTTGACTCAGTAACAATGGAGAGTGCAACTTGGGCAAAGGCACCCAGAAAATTTGAAGCAGGTGTACCAAATATGGCGCAAGCAGTTGGACTTTCAGCTGCAGTTGATTATTTAAATGTAATCGGAATGAAAAATGTCGCAGAACATGAACAGGAGTTGACTAAGCAACTACTTGATGGCATTTCTGAAATATCTGGCGTTAACGTAATTGGGCCAAAAGATATGAAAGATAGAGGGGGAGTAGTTTCATTTACTGTAGATGGCGTTCACCCACATGATGTTGGCCAGGTACTTGATCAGTATGGGATTGCTGTTAGAACCGGACACCACTGCGCATGGCCGCTCATGAAAAGATTAAATTTAGTTGGAACTACTAGAGCATCATTTCATTTATATAACGACTCTGAAGATGTAAATGACCTATTAGCAAGTATCAAGAAGGTTAAAGAGTATTTTAAGGTCCGCAAATAATGGAGTTGGATTCTCTTTACCAAGAAGTAATTCTTGATCACTATCGAAAGCCACTTCATAAAGGTTTATCTGCTACAAAAGATATTCAAGTTCATCACAATAACCCAAGTTGTGGTGATGAGGTAACGCTAAATTTAATTATGGATGAGCAGATTGTTAAGGATATTTCTTGGGATGGTGTTGGTTGCTCAATATCCATGGCCAGTGCGTCAGTGATGAGTGATCTATTAATTGGTAAGGAATACAAATCAGCAATGGTGATTTTAGATGCATTTGTTGAACTGATGCAGAGTAAGGGGAAATCATTGGGGGATGAACAATTATTAGAAGATGGTGTTGCCTTCGCTGGTGTATCAAAATTCCCAGCCAGAATTAAATGTGCATTACTTGGTTGGATGGCGTTCAAAGATGCCACAACCCAAGTGATAGCGTAGGATTTACCCATGGCTACCACTATTGATGATGTTACCGAGGCGATGAAGGATGTAATTGATCCTGAGCTTGGAATAAATGTTGTTGATCTTGGCTTGGTTTATGACATGCGTTTAGATGAAAATAATATTGCAACTTTAGATATGACATTAACTTCAGCTGCTTGTCCTCTGCAAGATGTTATTGAAGATCAAACAAGACAAGTATTAGCTGATATAACTTCTGATGTGAAAATCAACTGGGTTTGGCTACCACCTTGGGGGCCTAACAAGATTTCAGATGATGGTCGTGAACAACTACGCTCGATTGGCTTTACCGTTTAGTTATATTTGTAATACTCGCTAGGGTTTTCTTATGTCAATGCACTCAACTTGGATGTCCTTTAGGTCTTTAACTGCAGATCAATCAGTGAAAAATCAAAAGTTAAAACCAGGCACATTAAAGCGAATTGCAAGTTTTGCTGTCCCATATAAAGTACTACTCGCCTTTTTTCTAATTACAGTTGTTATTGATGCATTCCTGATTGTTGCCACACCATTGCTGCTCAGAAGGCTAATTGATGAGGGCGTGATTCCAAAAAATACTGAATTAGTAACAAGTCTCGCTTTTGCAGTTGGAGTAATTGCAGTTGCTGATGCCTTATTTAGCATGGCAGGTCGATGGTTCTCATCTCGAATTGGTGAGGGATTAATTTATGATTTACGCAAGCAAATTTTTGAACATGTGCAAAGACAATCGATAGCTTTCTTCACTAGAACTCAAACCGGCGCACTTATTTCAAGGCTAAATTCCGATGTTATCGGAGCGCAGCAGGCATTCACATCTACTCTTTCTGGAGTAATTAGCAATTTACTTGGTTTGATTCTTGTGGCAATTACCATGTTTACTCTTTCATGGCAGATCACATTAATTTCTTTGATACTTCTACCAGTTTTTTTAATCCCAACAAAGTGGGTTGGTCGTAAATTGCAAGGGTATACAAGGCAATCCTTTGATTTAAATGCTCAAATGTCAGCAACGATGACTGAACGTTTTAATGTATCTGGAGCTTTATTGGTATCACTATATGGAGATTCTAAAAAAGAGAAGAATGAGTTTGCAGAAAAAGCCCGCCGGGTAGCTGATATCGGAATTTCAATAGCGATGCTTAATCGAATATTTTTCATAGCTCTAACTTCAATAGCAGCTGTTGCCACAGCGGTGGCATATGGAATCGGTGGGCACCTTGCAATTAGCGGAGAGTTAACAGTTGGAACATTATTGGCTATTACCGCATTACTTGCTCGCTTATACGGTCCCCTTACTGCCCTATCAAATGTCAGAGTAGATGTAATGAGTGCTTTGGTTTCATTTGAAAGAGTCTTTGAAGTTTTAGACCTTCAACCAATGGTTACTGATCGAGAGAATTCAAAAGGTTTAGCAGATACTAATCTTGATTTAAAGTTTGAAGGGGTTTCATTCACATACCCAAAAGCTGAAGAGATCTCACTTGCTTCACTAGAAATTGCTGCAAAGCCAGAGATAATTACAAGTGGAAAAGTTCTAAAAGGTATTTCATTCACAGTAGCTGCAGGAACCCTAACTGGCATTGTCGGTCCATCTGGTGCTGGCAAGAGCACTATAAGCAGTTTAATTCCCAGACTTTATGATATTACTCAAGGAGTAATTTCAATAAATGGAACTGATATAAGAGATTATACAATTAAATCACTTCGAAACAGTATCGGAGTTGTTACTCAGGATTCTCATATGTTTCATGATTCAATATTAGTAAATCTTAAATATGCTAAAGCTGATGCAACTGCAATTGAGATAGAGGCAGCATGTAAATCAGCACGTATATGGGATTTTATTCAATCACTCCCAAATGGTTTAGATACAGTAGTTGGTGAGAGAGGACATCGATTATCTGGAGGAGAGAAGCAGCGACTTGCAATTGCAAGGCTTCTACTTAAGCAGCCGAGTTTAGTAATACTAGATGAGGCAACTGCTCATTTAGATTCTGAAAATGAGGCTATGGTGCAGGCAGCACTTAAAGAAGCACTAGTTGGCCGGACTAGCATCGTAATTGCTCACCGACTTTCAACTATTGCACATGCTGATCAAATATTAGTTATTGATAATGGGGAAATCGTTGAGCAGGGTAAACATGAACAACTAGTTGAAAAACGTGGGCTTTACTTTGATCTATTTGAGAGGCAGAACCTGCAAGGAGAGTTAATTTAAGCGCTTTCGCTTAGGCGTAAATATTGCATCCTTCTTGATTGTTTCTCTTCCTGCATTTGCAGCAATAACAGCTATATAAGGAAGGGTAACTGCGCCTGTTAATGCAATCCAACGGTATGGACTTGGCAAAACAACTGTCAAAATAAAACAGATAGTTCTTATCATCATCGAAATAAAGTATCTACGTTGGCGAGCAGATTGATCAGCAGTAAGCCCAGATTGCACCGAAGTTATTGATTGCGAAACTTCCTTTGGCTTTTTCATGAGATAAGCCTAATGTTATTTAGCGATATCCCTTGATGCATAGCTATCTTTACGCACTAAAGATGACCGATTTCACTCTTTTTAACTCCTTAGGTAGTATTCACCCATCAAGTGGATGCATACGCTCCCACCTACTTCGCTTCGGTGAACTGGTTGCTTCTTATGAAGCGCGGCTGTCTTTCGCTTGTGTAATGCCTTAACAATCTAAGCGAAGCAGCAAGGAGAAATTATCAGCACAGAACCACGTATCAATGATCGAATTCGCGTTCCTGAAGTTCGGTTGATTGGCTATGACGGTGAACAACTTGGCGTAACAGCAATAGATAAAGCGCTTAAGTTATCGGAGGAGATCGGTTTAGATCTCGTCGAAATCTCACCAGATGCTAATCCACCGGTCTGCAAAATAATGGATTTCGGAAAATATAAATACGAAATTGCGCAGAAAGCTCGGGAAGCAAGACAGAATCAGACACACATTGTTGTGAAAGAGATGCGACTTCGACCAAAGATTGAACCTCATGATTATGAGACTAAACGTTCTCATATCGAAAAGTTCTTACTAGGTGGTGACAAGGTGAAGGTAACTATTCAGTTTCGTGGTCGTGAGCAATCTCGACCAGAGATGGGATATCGGTTATTACAAAAGCTTGCTGAAGAGTTAGCTGAAGTATCAATTGTTGAGTTTGCGCCAAAGCAAGAAGGTCGCAATATGACAATGGTACTTGGGCCAGCTAAGAAGCCAGGTTCTGCTAAGAAAGCAGCACCTAAAGCGGCAGCACCACAAAAATAGTTTTATAGAAATTCAACAGGAGGTAAGAAGATGCCAAAGATGAAGACCCATAGTGGTGCGAAGAAACGTTTTCGCGTTACTGGATCAGGAAAGATCATGCACGAGCGTGCTGGCAAACGCCACCTGCTTGAACGCAAATCATCAAGATTAACCCGTCGCTTATCTGGCGATGTTGCAGCTAAAGCGCCAAATGCATTTGCAGCTAAGCGCATGCTCGGTTTGAAGTAAGGGAGAGATAAATGGCTAGAGTAAAACGTGGTGTACATGCGGCGAAAAAGCGCCGAACAACTTTAGAACGTGCTGCTGGTTACCGTGGGCAACGTTCACGTCTTTTTTCAAAAGCAAAAGAGCAGGTAACTCACTCTCTCGTCTATGCATTTAATGATCGTAAGGATAAGAAAGGCGATTTTCGTCGCCTATGGATCCAACGCATTAATGCCGCTGCCCGAGCTAACAACATGACGTATAACCGCTTAATCCAGGGATTAAAAATTGCTGGCGTAGAGGTTGACCGCAGAGTTCTAGCAGAGCTTGCAACCAATGATCCAGCAGCTTTCTCAAAGTTAGTTGAGATCGCGCGCAAAAATGTTGTAACAGCTTAAATATCTCTAATAAGAAGTTAGAGATGGAAAACATTACGAGCCTTAATTCGCCTCATATCGAGCGAGTTAAGGCTCTTATCGGTTCTAGGGGAAAGAAAAATCGAGAATTAGAAAATGCCTTTATTGCAGAAGGCATCCAGGCTGTACGTGAAGCATTATTTCCTAAACTCGGTGAAGGTTTAGCAGTAAAGCGAGTTTATGTAACCGAAAACGGTTTAACTAAATTATCCGAAGCTATAAGTAAAGATATTCTTGCCAAATATGAAGTAATTCAAGTATCAGATCAAGTTATGAGCGTGATGGCAGACTCAGAGTCTCCACAAGGAATTATCGCACTGTGTTCAACAAAATCTCTTAAGCTAAAAGATTTATGGCAAAGGAAGCCAAGTAAGATCGCATTTTTTTGGCAGATTCAAGATCCTGGTAATGCCGGCACGGTAATTAGAACAGCCGATGCCTGCGGTTTTGATGCAGTCGTTTTCTCCTCAGAAAGTGTTGATATTTTCAATCCAAAGACGGTTCGAGCTACGGTAGGTTCACTTTGGCATATTCCCGTTATTGTGGATATAAATATTGAAGAGTTTATTACAGAGGCAAAGGAAAATAAGTTTGCAATATATGCATTAACGGGGGAAGCAGAGCAGCAATTTAATGCCGAATTTATTGATAAATCAAAGAAGGCGCCTTCAGTCTGGATATTTGGAAATGAAGCTAGGGGATTGCCAAGTCTGACCTCAGATCCAATTAAAGTATCAATCCCGATGAAGGGTTATGCTGAATCATTAAATGTTGCTAGTGCTGCGGCAATTGTCCTGCATTCTATTGGGCTCTCCTTATAGACTTACCGCATTATGTCGTTAGATAAAGGGCAAATTTCATCCGATTTAGATAAGGCTTTATTAGCAATAGCTTCAACAAATGATCTAGATAGTTTAAAGCAGATAAAGATTGATTATATTGGTGATAAATCCGCTCTTGCGAAAGCTAACCAATCACTAGCATCTCTAGATCCAGGTCAGCGAGCAGAATTTGGTAAGTTAATTGGTAGCGCGCGATCTGAGGTTAACCAAGCATTTGAACTAAAGAGTGCTCAACTTTCAAAGCAAAGAGATAGTCAGGTATTACTTACTGAAAAAGTTGATGTCACATTGCCTGGCCGGCGCACACTTAAGGGTGGACTTCATCCACTAACCATACTCACTAATGAAATTTCAGATTTATTTATTGGATTAGGTTACAACGTAGCTGAAGGCCCAGAACTTGAATCTGAATGGCTTAACTTTGATGCTTTAAATATTCCAGCTGATCATCCAGCGCGGACTATGCAGGATACTTTTTTTATTCAACCACTAGAGGCCAAGTTAGTTTTACGCACTCATACCTCTCCGGTGCAGATTAGAACAATGCTTGAACAGAATCCACCAATATATGTAATCTGCCCAGGTAAGACATATCGAGCAGATGAGTTAGACGCTACTCACACTCCTGTCTTTCACCAGGTTGAAGGCTTAGTTGTTGATGAAGATATAACTATGGCTGACCTTAAGGGAACCCTTGATTATTTTGCCAAGTCCATTTTTGGTAATGAAGTAACCACCAGATTAAGACCATCATTTTTCCCTTTTACAGAGCCATCAGCAGAGGTTGATGTTTTCTTTAATGGCCGCTGGATTGAATGGGGCGGCTGCGGAATGGTTAATGAAAAAGTATTAGCAACTTGTGGTGTTGATACTAAGAAATACTCAGGCTTCGCATTCGGTATGGGACTTGAACGAACACTTATTGTCAAGTATGGAATAACTGATATGCATGACATTGTCGAAGGTGATATTAGATTTACGCAAAGTTTTGGGGTTGGTAAAAAATGAAGGTCCCGTTAAGTTGGTTATCTGAATATGTATCTTTGCCAGCAAAAATTACTTCCGAAGTAATTGCGCAGGCATTTGTGAAAGTCGGTTTTGAAGTTGATGGTATTGAGGAGCAAGGTAAAGATTTAAAGGGACCACTATTAGTTGGAAAGGTTCTTTCCATCGAGGAGTTACCTGAGGTTAAAAAACCAATCAGATACGTAGGTTTAGATGTTGGTGAGAAAAAGACAAGATTTATAATTTGTGGTGCTAGGAATTTTAAGGTTAATGATTTAGTAGTAGTTGCGTTACCTGGTGCGGTTCTGCCAGGAAACTTTGCCATTTCAGCACGGTTAACATATGGAAAAAATAGTGATGGCATGATCTGCTCTGCAAAAGAGCTGGGCATAAGTGATGAACACTCAGGAATAATTGTTTTACCGGAGGGAAAAGTGGGAACTAACGCTTTAAACCTTCTAGATGTAGCCGATACTATTTTTGATATTGCCGTAAATCCAGACCGTGGCTATGCCATGTCAGTTCGAGGCCTAGCTAGAGAGTTAGCTGGCAGCCTTAAATGTAAGTATGTAGATCCAGCAGATTTAAAAAGTGCGAAAAAATTGAATGCGATAAAGAGTTCTCGAGCTGTTTCAGTAAAAATTGAGGATAAAAGTGGAGCTGATCAAATTTATATTCGCACTCTTGAGAAAGTAAATACCAAAAAACCTACCCCTCTTTGGATGCAAAGACGGATAGAAAAATGTGGCATGCGCTCAATATCCCTAGCTGTAGATATTACAAATTATGTAATGCTCGAATTAGGACAGCCGCTACACGCTTTTGATGCCGATGTCATAGTAGGTGGCTTGCGAGTTACTCGTGCTGGAAAGTTTTCTAAATTAATCACTTTAGATAAAGTAGAGCGGAAGTTAGATCCAGAAAATCTTTTAATTTGTGATTCAAAATCACCGCTTGCACTTGCCGGCACCATGGGCGGGTTGGCATCTGAAGTAACTTTGCAAACAAGCAAGATTGCACTAGAAGCAGCTCATTTTGACCCAATTAGTATTGCGAAAAACTCAAGATTTCACATGTTATCTAGTGAAGCATCTAGACGTATGGAAAGAAACACGGACCCAGCTATGGCTGAAATTGCATCTGCAAGAGCTGCTCAGTTATTAATAGATCTGGCAGGGGCTAAGTATGTTGGCACCGCTAAATCTGGTTCACCAATAACAAAACGAAAAGTTAAGATTTCTATCGATAATATTTCAAAATTTATTGGATATAAATACTCAATTAAGCAGGTTAAAGATGCTTTAACTGTTATTGGGGGCAAGGTTTCTGGAAGCTCTAATTTACTTTCAGTTGAAGTCCCAAGTTGGCGTAGTGACCTGGTTACATCTGCTGATTTTTCAGAGGAAATTGCACGAATTAATGGTTATGAATTAATTCCATCCAAGCTGCCAATTGGTAAGTCAGGTGCTGGCTTAAATGCAATGCAGATGAGAAAGCGACAAATTGCAACCATGCTGGCTAATCAAGGATTCTCAGAGGTTATTAATTATCCATTTGTTAGCCAAAAGATGGTGGAGACACTTGGCTTTACTGGTGATCGAGCCAAATCATTTCGAGTTGCAAACCCAATGTCAGAGGAGTTCCCACTTCTTCGTACTCATTTAATCCCAGGACTAATTAGCACGATGATACGAAATATCGGACGAGGTATGAAAGATATTGCAATTTTTGAAATTGGAACTGTCTTTAGAAATTCCACACCATTAGGCAAGGCAGTTACCGCCATTACAAATAAGCGACCTTCAGCAAAAATTATTGCTCAAATCTACGATGGTGTGCCAAAGCAGATGCTATTTGTTGCAGCAGTTGTTTCTGGGGAGAAAGAATTAAGTGGTTGGCAGGGTAGCGGTAGTAAATTTACATGGAATGACGCAGTTGCTAAGGCCGTAGAGATTGTTGAGGCAACAGGTAATAGTTATGAAATTGTTAGTAGCGACTTAGCGCCATGGCACCCAGGCAGGTGTGCTGAACTTAAAGTAAATGGCAAAGTGATTGCTCACGCTGGTGAATTGCACCCAAGAGTGATATCCGAGCTTGATTTACCAGAGCGCAGTTGCGCATTTGCGGTAATAATTAGCGAGTTACCACAAGCTCCAGTAACTAAAGCACCCAAAATATGGACAATGCCTGCTGCTGTTCAAGATGTTGCCTTAGTTGTAGCAAGTGATGTTGGAGCTTCACAGGTTGAAGCCGCGCTTCGAATTGGGGCTGGCTCACTACTTGAATCAATCACACTATTTGATCGCTACGATCAAATAGGGGATGGAAAAGTTTCTCTAGCCTTCACACTTACATTTAGAGCATCTGATCGAACTTTAACCGCGGATGAAGTTGCCTCCTATCGCGATCAGGCGGTCACTTCTGCAACTCGATTATGCGGGGCTACCCTAAGGGGATAATGTATAAATATGCATAAATTTGCATAAATATGCTATTAGGCTTTACTATTACCCCATGAAAACTGCAGTAGTCGGAGCCAGTGGGTATGCCGGTGGTGAACTTCTGCGATTGTTATCGAAGCATCCAAAATTTGAACTTTCCTATATTGCAGCTGGTTCCAATGCAGGAGAGCAAATTACTAATCTACATCCACAGTTAAGTAATTTTGAGGGGCAAAGTTTTGAAGCAACTGAGGTAGTAAAAATAAATAGTTGTGAATTAGTTTTTATTGCCCTACCTCATGGTGAATCTGCAAAGCTGATTAGCCAGATTGACAGTAAGGTAAAAATAGTTGATTTAGGAGCCGATTTTAGGTTAACCGATAGTGCTAAGTGGCAGAAGTATTATGGGGGAGAGCACTCTGGAAGTTGGGTGTATGGCCTTCCAGAGCTAACTGATCATAAAATTATTGCAAGTGCAACTAGAGTTGCCAATCCCGGATGCTATGCAACTGCAATAGCGCTTTCAATAGCTCCAGCTCTAGCACATATTGATACCGAAGATATTCTTGCAGTTGCAGCCTCTGGTACTACTGGAGCTGGCAGATCTGCCAAAGTAAATCTTTTAGGCTCTGAGGTAATGAATAATTTAAGTTCTTATAAATTTGGTGGAGCACACCAGCACACCCCAGAGATAGAGCAGGTTTTAAATCAAATTTCGAGTAAGGAAATTAAGCTCTCCTTCACCCCAATACTTGCGCCAATGCCAAGGGGAATTCTTGCAACTGTAACAGCAAAACTAACAAGTAATAGTTCCACTGAAGATATGCAAAAAATTTATCACACTTTCTTTAGTCAAAGTAAGTTTGTCTCAGTTCTAAAGCCTGGAGCTATGCCAATGACTAGCGCCGTGCTTGGAAGTAATAATGTTCAAATGCAAGTAATGGTTGACTCTCATGTTAATCGAATTTTAATTTCAACAGCAATTGATAACTTAGGTAAAGGCGCTGCTGGTCAGGCAATTCAAAATGCAAACTTAATGACTGGTCAGGCTGAAAACGCAGGCCTTGAAATATTAGGTGTTAGATGATTGTTATAAAATATGGTGGAAACGCACTTCCTAGTGATACTTCCACAGACCCAGTTCTAGAGGCGATTGCTGATGCATTTTTAGATGGTGAGCAGATTGTTCTAGTCCATGGTGGCGGGCCACAAATTGATGCGGCGCTATCAGAAAAAGGTTTAGGAAAAGAGAAGATTGCTGGCTATCGAATAACTTCAGAGCAGGTATTTTCAGTTGTTCAATCTGTTCTAAGCGGTCAGGTACTCCGCGCAATTGTTAACTACCTAATTGGCAGCGATGTTAACGCGGTCGGTTTATCAGCTTCCGATGGTGGTTTGATCAGGGCTAAGAAATTTAAACCAGTCGTCGATGGCAAAGCTGTTGATGTTGGCCTTGTTGGTGAGGTTGCAGATGTTAACCCCATGATTTTAGAAACTCTGATAACTGAAGGTTACCTTCCGGTGATCTCACCAGTTGCAGTTGATGAAAACGGTATTGGATATAACGTTAATGCAGATTTAGTTGCTGCTGCTATCGGTGGTGCACTTCGCGCTGATTCAGTTATATTCTTAACTGATGTTGCTGGAATTTATCGAAACTGGCCTGATCAGTCATCACTAATTAGTGAAATCACTATTGATGAACTTAAGGAGATCGCGCCATCATTTTCAGAAGGAATGATTCCTAAGGTTGCAGCTGCGATAAAAGCAATTGATTCTGGAGCATTTGCTGTAAGAATTACAGATGGAACGGATTTAAGTTGCGTTTTAGACGCGTTAGATGATCGCGGTGGAACATTGGTGAGTGCATAATGGCAAAGGTAAATATGCTCTCAGCAACTGCAAGGCGGTCATTAGTAATTAAACTTGTCGATGATGAGCTGATCCACTCTCAAAGTGATTTAGTAAGAGAGCTCAACCGATTAGGACACTCAGTTACTCAAGCAACTGCAAGTAGGGATCTAGAGGAATTAGGAGCGGTTCGAGGTAAGGATAACTCAGGTGTTTTTCGTTATCAGTTTGTTAATACCCCTGATAATAATCGAAGCAAGGGTTTATCAGATTTGATCATTTCAATAGACTCCAGCGGAAATCTTGCTGTGATTAAGACTCCAACAGGTGCGGCTCAATTTCTTGCTGGAATTCTTGATAGAGCCAGTAAGGGTGGAAAGTTAAACTCAGCTATTGGCACAATTGCCGGTGATGATAACGTTTTAGTTGTTTCAAAATCTGCAACTGGCGGGGCTGCTCTTGCTAGAGAGATTGTTAAATTATCTAAGGGAGAAAAATGACACTTTGGGGAGGAAGATTTGAGTCCAGTCCTGCGCAAGCAATGGCCGCACTCTCAAGAAGTGTGGGTTTTGATTGGCGACTTGCCCCATATGAAATCGAGGTTAATTTAGTTCACCTAAGCAATCTAATTGAGCAAAGTATTGTTACAAAAGATGATGGCGCAAAAATAAAGGCTGCCTTAATGGAACTCGCTAGTGATATCGGCAGTGGCAAGTTCAAATACACACCTGAGGACGAGGATGTTCACAGCGCAATTGAAAGAGGCTTGATTGAAAAATGCGGCCCAGTAGGTGGGGCTATCAGGGCGGGTAGGTCTAGAAATGACCTAGTGGTTACTGACTTTAAACTTTACTTAGTTGATCACTTACTTGAAGTCGCTAGTGAAGTTTCTAACCTAGTTAAAGCGTTTAATGCCCAATCTGAAAAACATTTAGATGTAATTGCGCCAGGCTTTACACATACTCAACATGCCCAGCCAATTACATTTGCGCAAGAGCTAAGCAAGCACTCCCATGCCCTACTTCGAGATATCGATCGTGTATTTGATTGGCTAGATAGAAACAATCTCTCACCATTTGGTGCTGGCGCATTGGCTGGTTCATCCATTCAGAAAGATCCAGAGAAGAGTGGGGTGGCACTTGGATTTAACGGCGCAATGGCTAACAGCATCGATGCCGTAAGTGATCGTGATTTTGCTGCCGAGGCACTATTCATAATCGCCATGCTTGGTGTGCACCTATCTAGAATCGGTGAAGAGTTCATACTCTGGAGCTCTACTGAATTTAACTGGGTTGCTATTGATGATGCTTACGCAACTGGTTCATCAATAATGCCGCAGAAGAAAAATGCTGATGTAGCAGAGCTTGCTCGTGGAAAATCTGGAAGATTTATTGGAAATCTAACATCACTTTTAGTTGTCTTAAAAGCAATGCCTTTTGCCTATAACCGTGATCTTCAAGAAGATAAAGAGCCAGTCTTTGACTCAGTTGATCAATTATTAATTTTACTACCCGCACTAACTGGCATGGTTGCTACCGCAAAGTTTAATAAGGCCCAGATAAGTAAAACAGCCTCGAGCGGATTTTCATTAGCAACTGAGATTGCAGATTTCCTAGCAAAAAAACAGATCCCATTTTCTATAGCGCATGAAGTTGCAGGGGAGTGTGTTAAATTTTGTGAGAAATCTGGTATTGAGTTACATGAGATTACTGATGATCAGCTTCTAAAAATTCATCCCGCCCTAACTAAGGATTTAAGAGCGCTCCTAAATCTGGAGGGTGCAATCTCATCTCGAACTTCAGCGATGGCGACCTCTAAAAAATCTGTCTCACAGGCAGTTACTCAATTAAATAAAGAAATAACCAAAGTTGATGCGGAGATCTCCAAGCACCAGAAGCGTTTATCAGGCATGATCAGGTCATGAGTAAAGCACTTCTTGAAGATCTTCAGTGGCGAGGTCTTATTGCTCAATCCACCGACGCTAAGGAGTTAGAAACTGCCCTTAGTAAGCCAATTAGCCTCTATGTTGGCTTTGATCCAACGGCTCCAAGTCTTCACTTAGGAAACCTTGTTGTGTTACTAGTACTTAGAAGGTTTCAACTAGCTGGGCACCGACCAATTCCATTAGTGGGCGGAGCTACTGGTTTAGTGGGAGATCCAAGTGGCAAAAATGAAGAGCGAACACTAAATGATGAAAAGGTTGTCACTGATTGGGTAGCAAAAATTAAGAGGCAGCTTGAGAAGGTAATTGATTTTAGTGATAAAAAAACTGGCGCAATCATGGCTAATAATCTTGATTGGACTAAACCAGTTTCAGCTCTTGAGTTTTTGCGCGATATTGGTAAGCACTTTAGTGTGAATCAAATGCTAGCTAAGGATTCAGTTGCTAACCGTCTATCAACTGTTGGTATCTCTTATACAGAATTCTCTTATCAAGTGCTGCAAGCTTTTGATTACCTTGAGCTCTATCGCCGTCATCAATGCTTACTGCAAATTGGTGGCTCTGATCAATGGGGAAACATTGTGGCTGGTCTGGATTTAATTCGTAAGGTGGAGGCAGGCTCTGCTCACGCGCTGACTGTGCCATTACTTGCCAAGGCTGATGGTTCAAAATTTGGTAAAACAGCATCAGGTGCAATTTGGCTCGATGATTCCATGACAACTGCATATGAGTTTTTTCAATTCTGGCTCAATAGTGATGATGCTGATATGCCTAAATTACTAAAGGTCTTCTCTATGAAAGAGAGAAGTGAAATTGAACGTTTAATTCAAACAGTGCAAACAAACCCAGGAGCCAGAGAGGCTCATCGCGAGTTAGCTCGTGAGTTAACAACACTGATTCACGGCGCTGATACCGCTACAAAAGTTGAAGAGGCCGCTAAAGCACTATTTGGCCAGGGGGAGATCTCATCCCTTGACCTTGCAACTCTAGATTCAGCCCTTTCGCAATTGCCAAAAACAGTCATAAAAAAGGGCCAAGACTTTCCTAGCTGGGTTGATTTGCTGGCTGCAACCGGTGTGGTGGATTCAAAGTCAGCGGCTAGGCGAATCGTGAAGGAGGGTGGAGCGTATTTGAACAATAAAAAGGTCGAAAGTGAGGATTTCACCCCTGCAAAATCAGACCTTTTGCATGGGAAATACCTGCTTTTACGCAAGGGAAAACGAGACCTTGCCGCTGTTGAAATAGTGGGCTAAAACCGACTTTTTAAGGCATTTCTTGATTTGACCCCCCTTCCTTCACAAGGCTATTCTTCACCTCCCCATACGAGACGGACTTCAGAAGAAGGCCGGGTATGGAAAACCCCGATTTTTAAGGTTTGCAGGCGTGCCTGCATATTGCAAAAATGGGTTGCCCTGCTAACAAAAGTAATTTTGCAAACCAGTGCGCAGTCGTACCTTGAGAACTCAACAACGTGCAATAAAGTCAATGCCAAAGATTTCTTTAAGAAATCGAAGGCATTAATTGACGTTGTTAATTTTAATTTATTAAAGTTAATAATTTCATTTTTGTTTTATAAATACCTTTGAAACTTAATTAACTAATTTATTTATTTTAATTAATAAATAAATTTGCTTTAAGTACAAAACAAAAAACAATTGATAAAGACTATAAACATAAGCGAACTCTGATTAATAAATTTATTAATTAGATAGCCATGTTTGTCTTTTTGTCAGATCAAATTTTCTATGGAGAGTTTGATCCTGGCTCAGGACGAACGCTGGCGGCGTGCTTAACACATGCAAGTCGAGCGATGAAGTTTCTTCGGAAATGGATTAGCGGCGAACGGGTGAGGAACACGTGAAGAATCTGCCCTCCACTTTGGGATAACACCGGGAAACCGGTGCTAATACCGAATATTGAAACATAAGTGGCATCACTGAGTTTTGAAAGAATTTCGGTGGAGGATGACTTCGCGGCCTATCAGCTAGTTGGTGAGGTAATGGCTCACCAAGGCAACGACGGGTAGCCGGCCTGAGAGGGCGACCGGCCACACTGGGACTGAGACACGGCCCAGACTCCTACGGGAGGCAGCAGTGGGGAATATTGGGCAATGGAGGAAACTCTGACCCAGCGACGCCGCGTGCGGGATGAAGGCCTTCGGGTTGTAAACCGCTTTCAGTAGGGAAGAAGCGAAAGTGACGGTACCTACAAAAGAAGCACCGGCTAACTATGTGCCAGCAGCCGCGGTAATACATAGGGTGCAAGCGTTGTCCGGAATTATTGGGCGTAAAGAGCTCGTAGGTCGTTTGTTACGTCGGATGTGAAAACCTGAGGCTCAACCTCAGGCCTGCATTCGATACGGGCAAACTAGAGTTTGGTAGGGGAGACTGGAATTCCTGGTGTAGCGGTGGAATGCGCAGATATCAGGAGGAACACCAATGGCGAAGGCAGGTCTCTGGGCCAATACTGACACTGAGGAGCGAAAGTCTGGGGAGCGAACAGGATTAGATACCCTGGTAGTCCAGACCGTAAACGGTGGGCACTAGTTGTGGGAACCTTCCACGGTTTCTGCGACGCAGCTAACGCATTAAGTGCCCCGCCTGGGGAGTACGATCGCAAGATTAAAACTCAAAGGAATTGACGGGGCCCCGCACAAGCAGCGGAGCATGCGGCTTAATTCGACGCAACGCGAAGAACCTTACCAAGGCTTGACATATAGGGAAAAGTGGCAGAGATGTCATGTCCGCAAGGGCTCTATACAGGTGGTGCATGGTTGTCGTCAGCTCGTGTCGTGAGATGTTGGGTTAAGTCCCGCAACGAGCGCAACCCTCGTTCTGTGTTGCCAGCATTTAGTTGGGGACTCACAGGAGACTGCCGGGGTTAACTCGGAGGAAGGTGGGGATGACGTCAAATCATCATGCCCCTTATGTCTTGGGCTGCACGCATGCTACAATGGCCGGTACAGAGGGCTGCAATACCGTAAGGTGGAGCGAATCCCAAAAAGCCGGTCTCAGTTCGGATTGAGGTCTGCAACTCGACCTCATGAAGTTGGAGTTGCTAGTAATCGTAGATCAGCAACGCTACGGTGAATACGTTCCCGGGGCTTGTACACACCGCCCGTCACGTCACGAAAGTCGGTAACACCCAAAGTCAGTGGCCCAACCGCAAGGGGGGAGCTGCCTAAGGTGGGATCGGTGATTGGGACGAAGTCGTAACAAGGTAGGCGTACCGGAAGGTGCGGCTGGATCACCTCCTTTCTAAGGAGCTTTCTTTAGATAAGTGGAGCATTGACTTTAATTTTCCCCACATTTACTTTTTAAAATTCATTTTAAATTTTACTTGTTGAAAATATTGCACGTTGTTGGGTCCTGAGGGTACGAACCCTCTGGAGTTAATTAATAGGTGAAAATGTTTTTATCACTTTAAGAAATTGAAAATAAAAATAACTCATCAATGTTAATTAACATCGCCCGTACCTTGAGAACTACACAGTGAACGCGAGCATCTTTGTAATAAATGTAGAAATAAATTAATAAGTGCAAATGGCGGATGCCTAGGCACCAGAAGCCGATGAAGGTCGTAGGAGGCTGCGAAAAGCCTCGGGGAGCCGCCAACCAGGCTTCGATCCGAGGATTACCGAATGGGGAAACCCGGCTGGAGTAATGTCCAGTCATTTCTCTCTGAATAAATAGGAGAGTCAAAGGTAACGAGGGGAAGTGAAACATCTCAGTACCCTCAGGAAGAGAAAACAACCGTGATTCCGTTAGTAGTGGCGAGCGAACGCGGAAGAGGCTAAACCAATCATGTGCCAAGCCGGCAGGCCTTGCATGATCGGTGTCGTGGGACTAAATGAAATTAACTGCCGTTAATTTAACAAGTCAGAAAATAATGAAATAGATGAAGGACGTGGGAAAGTCCGGCATAGAAGGTGAGACCCCTGTAGTCGAAATTTCATTATCTTGTTTTTAGTATCCCAAGTAATACCGGACTCGTGTAATCCGGTATGAATCTGGCGGGACCACCCGCTAAGCCTAAATACTCTCTGGTGACCGATAGTGAACAAGTACCGTGAGGGAAAGGTGAAAAGAACCCCGCAAGGGGAGTGAAATAGAATCTGAAACCGTTTGCATA